>CAZZEB010000018.1:1518-4821 GCA_964652495.1 uncultured Gammaproteobacteria bacterium | reverse complement strand
AAAAGGAAAATATAAAGCAAAACCCATAAATGATAATTTAGTAGATTTGTTAGTCTCTTACTTATTTAGTGGAGCATTAGGAAATGCATTACCTCCAAGACGTTTGTTAGATTATTCAGGAATGATGTTGAAGAATTATAATCCTGAAAAAGAAAATTATATAAAAAAAGGTAAAATGTATTTTAATAATTACAAGACGAAGGATGCTTATGGGACACAGGTGATAGATATTCCAAAAGAATTAAATACTTTAATGGTCAATCAGTTAATTAAAAATGGAGTTCCAGCGGTTGGCTATTCGCCAATGGCATTTCTATCAACGGATAATAAATCCGTAGAAGCTGTTTTTATGGATCCTTTGGAAACTATGTTAAAGCATCATTTAATACCAGTTATTCATGGTGACGTTATCTTAGATAAAAAAACTGGCTGGACGATTTTCTCTGGTGAAAAAATTCTAAATATTATAGCCATTGAATTAATCAAAAAAGGCTATCTCATTAAACGGATGATTGAGATAGGCGATACGGCAGGTGTTTACGATGATAATAAGCAAACAATTGCTGAGATCACACCTGAAAATATTGATCAAGTTGAAAAGTATATATCTGGTTCTGGGAATACCGATGTTACTGGTGGCATGCTTCACAAAGTAAAAGAAGCTATAGCATTAACTACTCAAGGAGTTTCCACTTATTTAATCTCAAGTAGCTCAGGAAATTTAAACGCAGTTATTAATAATACTTCCTTTGAAGGGACTACTATTACTAAGTAAAGATTAGACTATAATAATCAAATGAGCTTTAAAAATTATTTACAAACAACAGCCGTCGATATTGAGAATCAAATTAATAGTTATAAATCTAATTGGCAAACTGAAATAGAAGTTATTTCTCCGAAACTTACCGATCTAGTTGACGTTTTCATCACAGCTTGGGAAGGTGGAAAAAGATTACGTGGTTCTTTAGTTAAGTTGGGTTATGAGATGAGTGGAGCCCAGCCAAATACCTCAATTAGTGAAGTGGCTGTTGCTTACGAAATATTCCAAACATCCATTCTCGCCCATGATGACATTATTGATTTGAGTCCAACTCGCCGTGGTAAACCAACTGTTTATCGTCAGCTAGGTGGGGATCATTATGGTATTTCTCAAACAATTTGTTTAGGAGATATAGGTTTCTTTTTAGCAAATAAATTAATTGTTGACTCTAATTTTGACAGTGATTTAAAAGTCAAAGCTCTGCATTATTTCTCTCGAATGGTTATAAATACTGGACTAGGTGAAATGCTGGATATTGAATTACCACATCTTAAACAAGAGAGAAGCGAAGATGATGTAATCATTATTAATCGCTTAAAAACTGCAGACTACACTATTAGTTATCCATTGATGATTGGAGCAATCTTAGGGGGAGCGTCTGATGAAAAATTAGCCAAGATTACCCAATTTGGAACTGATTTAGGAATCGCTTTCCAAATCCAAGATGATATTCTCGGTATTTTCGGAGATGAGCAAACAATTGGTAAATCAGTAACCTCAGATATTGAAGAGGGAAAAAACACATTATTAATCACCCAGGCATATAAAAATGCTAATGCACCCCAGAAAGAGATCTTAGATAAATATTATGGGAAAGCGGACGTTACTTCCAGCGAAATAGAACAAATTAAACAAATCTTTCTAGAAACGGAATCAGTTCAATATTCCAAAGATAAAGCACAGGAATATGTTAGTTCTGCTAAAAAAATCATTACTGAACTAACTGATATAGAAGAGTATCAACAATTGTTATCTGAAATGGCTGAGTTTCTAGTTAGCCGCGATAAGTAACCTATAATTTGATTTAGGCTTAGCGAAACAGGTATAATATTCAGATTGTCATGAATAAAGTAGCTCCAGTATCAGATCATCTTCCGCAGCACATCGCCATCATTATGGACGGTAATCGCCGTTGGGCGAGACGACAAGGGTTACCAGATCACAAGGGTCATGAAGCGGGTTCTGAAAACTTAGAACGGATTGTTGAGGCTGCTGCAAAAATGGGTGTCAAAACTCTGACTGTTTACGCTTTATCCACTGAAAACTTAAAAGAACGGGCAAGTCGAGAGGTAAAAGCAATTCTCCACATCCTAAGTTCCAGCTATCGAACTAAAATGAAACGACTAATGGAAAAAGGTGTAAAAATTGATATTTTAGGTGAATTGGAAGGACTCCCTAAAGCTATCCAACAAATCATCACCGGACTGAAGACTACCTATATTGAAAATGAATCAATTCGCGTCAATATTGCCTTAAATTACGGCGGGAAGCGCGAACTTATTAGTGCGATTAAAGACATCGTTAAAGAGGGGATTGATGTCGATAAAATAAATGACGAGTTAATCAAAAAACATTTATATACCAGAGATCAACAAGACCCTGAATTGGTCATCCGTACTGGCGGAAAGATTCGTTTATCTAACTTTTTGCTCTGGCAAACAGCTTATTCTGAATTATATTTCTCTGAAAAATTATGGCCAGATTTTGACGCCGAAGATCTAAAAACATCAATAGAGTGGTATCAAGCACAACAACGTAATTTCGGGAAGTAGCTGGCAGCTATTAGCTGGCAGCTAGTAGCTAAAAAAATGAAAACGTACCGATTCAAAAACTTAGATGTTTGGTTGAAATCCATTGATATTATTAAGCTTGTTTATAAAATAATAGAAACCTTTCCCGACAGTGAGAAATATGCTTTAAGTGATCAATTAAAACGTGCAGCAATTAGCATATCACTTAACATTGCTGAAGGATCTGGTTCTGGTACTGATCCAGAGTTCGGGAGATTTCTAAATATGTCCAAGAGATCAGCTTATGAAGTATTAGCTGCACTTGAAATCGCGAAAGAGCTTAATATGGGTGATAAATTATTACTGGCCGATGCCTCAGATAAAATTGATGAATTAAGTGCAATGCTATCGGGTTTAATTCATGTTGTTACTAAAAAAGCTGCTGGCTAATAGCTAATTGCTACCAGCTTTAATTATAGCTCCGACCAAATCTTGATTCTATCCGAAATCGCATCCTTCAATAAAATTAAATATTTCGCTTGAGCTCGAATTACTTCAGCTGGACGTTCTCGATTATCATTAAAACCTCTAGCGAATTTAATCTTGTATTGAGAATTAAGGGCTATTAAGCTGCCATTGATCACTAATTGATCATCATCTGCAAAAGTTGGACTAGCTAAACGACTATTACTATTTCCTAAAGTATCACAAGCAGTACAAATCACATTATCTGAAATTAATACAGCGTTAATC
>CAZZEB010000018.1:0-1508 GCA_964652495.1 uncultured Gammaproteobacteria bacterium | reverse complement strand
TAATCTGTTTAACACTGGCATCAATATTTATTTTTCCTTGGGCTATCAAAACTAATCCGGCTAAAGAATTGGTGTCAGCAAAGGGACTGGCTGCAGGGAGAATAGAGGGGAAGACAATATCTTCCAAAATATTAATATCTCCATCAGCGAAGACAATCACACTTTTATATGGTGCAGGAGTAGTAGATGGTGCTGGACTAACTAAAGCAAAGCTATTGCGATAAATATTTACACTGGAAGAAGTTACTCTGACCAATTCGACACCATCAACAGGTAATGGGGTAGCTGATGGCAAACTAGTATGCTTTTCTATAAATAATTGGTTGTTAGTGCTTTTTTGGACGAAATATCGGGTGACTAATTCGCGATAGTTATCTACCTTAAACCGGGTATCATTAATCGGTACATAAGCTTGTGGACCAGTTATACAATTTCCCGATGGATTAGCAAATATTGGAGATATTGATCCATAGGCTGTTACTAAACCATCAGCTCTGGGATTATCCGGATTAGGAGTACAAGGCGGGGTTTGAGCATTAGTCACAAATTGATCATGGGCAATTGTTCGACTAATCCCCATTACCAAAAACAGAAACACTAACAAAAAGATTGACAGGTAGGCAATATTAAATCGCTTAGGAATTGAAGTTCGTGCCTCATCAGCTGAAGGGTTTTTCTTCCTAGCTGCTAGCTGCCAGCTAAAAGCTTTTAGCGTCATCATGGTCCCCCTGAAGCATCAATATCTGAATTTGAGTGGACGTCCCCACCACTGGTTTGAATCCATGCTGGTACACAATCAGAAGTTCCTACTACACCAGCTGATGTTGAATTAGTAGTGGCTTCATCAAAACTATAATTGATTGGATTCGCCTGATCTTCAGCGTAGGTAAAAGCTTGAAGAGTATATTTGTAATAACTAGAAATAGCCACACTATCGTCACGATAAGAGCTATCAGTACCAGCTAAATTAACGGTTAAATCAGGAGTTGCTGAGCAGGTAACCGTATTTCCAGCTAAAGTGCAGGCAAATCGTCTTAAAGTCATGCTTTGCACTCCTACCATTGATCCCCAAGTAACATTGACATATGGATCTTCTGGCCCTTGGCAGCCACCCCCAGCAATTCCGGTATTTGGACAACTATTTCCGGTACATGGTGCGGGACTGACAGCACATCTTGGTCCAGGACAAAGTGAAGGAGGTGCCCACAAAGGCTCACTTTTATCTAACATCATAAAAGAATCATTAGCATATAATCTGACTTCATATGCCCCAGGCCGAGCTAACGCAGGGAATTTTAGAGCACCATTTGGATTAGAGGCTGTTTTTAAACAACTTCCAGCTAAGCGAGGGGAGGTCGGTGTTTGTACACATTCGCTAGCTGTCACAGCAGAGTCTCCAACATATTTCCAATCAATTGGTTCATTTCTTAATGCAGTATCGTAACTACTATAAAAGTTACTAATATTAGTTACCGCTTGAGTAGTCCATGTGGCGGGAACAGTGGGTG
>CAZZEB010000017.1:3150-11585 GCA_964652495.1 uncultured Gammaproteobacteria bacterium | reverse complement strand
GAACGTAATTTACTATGACCTACTTTAATCGCATTTAAAGAATCGATCATTTGAGCTGCAGCATCAATTTTATATTCATTACCTCGCGGAACTTGAACCTCAAGCATAATGAAATTATGGGAATCAGCTTGGCGATTTTTGTATCGCAAATGAGCAATATATATTGGCCATAAATAAATACCAATGCCAATAAATGAACCTAGACACAGTAAACCACTAACTATCAAAAAGACAATTAGTCCGAATTCTGAATTGGTTGTAGCGATGGTTTCAGGTGTAACTTCCATAGTTGCTGTATTCTATTGCTTTGTCCCCACTTCGACAAGTTTACTATCTGGATTCTTCATTTCCTGACGATGTTCCCATTCATCTAGAAAATACTTTGATTGAGTATTTCGGACTTTTCCCACTTTAAACGGGTTTACATTTTCGCTGACATCATTCAAAAACTCAGCAATGTGATTCATAAATGTTTTAGTCGGCAACTCTTTTGGAGCAGGCTGAGGTAAATGTTGATCGATTTGAGGCTGGATGTTGGTATGTTCGGTTACAGGGGTAACTTGAAGACTTTGTTCTGTAGCGGCTGTTAACTGATTCTCGATTTCTTTTTCAATTTTTGATTCTATGTCATGAACAAATTGAAGATTATCTTCTGTCGTCAGTTGTTCGGGAATCGATAGATTTGGCAATTCTTTAGTCGGCAGCATAAAACTATTATAGCTAAAGTTGAGAAAGAATAGTTAATTAAATCGCAGCTTGATAGAGTTCATTTACTTTAGTCCAATTGACCACACTCCACCATTGTTTAATATAATAGGCTCGGACATTTTGATATTTTAAATAATAAGCATGTTCCCAAACATCTAAACAAAGAATTGGTGTGCCTTTACCATCCATTAATGGTGAATCTTGATTTGGGGTATCAAGAATCTCGAGTTTGCCATCTTTAACTACTAACCATACCCAACCACTACCAAAACGATTAGCACCAGCAGCAGCGAATTTCTCTTGGAAGCTGGCGAAGTCTCCATAGGTACTGTTTATAGCCTCAAAAACCTCTCCAGATGGCTCTTCAGCTGATTCAGAGCCCTCTACATCATCAGAGCTACCAGGAGCTGGTCGCATTATTTGCCAAAACATCGAATGATTGGCATGACCACCGCCATTATTGCGGACTTTAGTCCTGACATCTTCAGGTACATTATCTAGATGCTGGATTAACTCCTCTACTTCTATTGTTAACAAATCATTATGACCAGATAGAGCATCGTTTAGATTTTTAACATATGTGGCGTGATGTTTATCGTGGTGAAGATGCATTGTTTCTTCATCAATATATGGCTCCAAAGCATTGTATTCGTAAGGGAGTTCAGGAAGGGTAAACATCTCCATCAATATAGCGCGAGGTGAAAAATTTGTAAAGTTATAAAACCGTAAGATTATCTTCTGAAGCTCGGCATAGCAATATTGACCGCTGATCCGGGAAATAAATGAATCTGACAATTAGCCTCGCCTCTGTCATCATCACCTATTTGATATTCACCAACCCATAAATTACCTTGCTTTACTAAACGATAATTAATCGGAGGTTCGTCAGTAAATCCAGATGAATCATAGCGCTTACTAAAATGAACTTCCCTATCGGACAATCGTCCTGTAATTGAAGAGGTTCCATGAAAGTCAATTAATTGTCCTCTAAAGCTGGTATCGATAGTAGATAATTTGAAATAACCGCCGAAACCAATACGGACAGGCTGCGTTTGAAAATCTTCCCCTAAAGGTAATAAATCGTCAAACCAGCCACCTATGGTGTACATAGCGACATTAAAATTTTCGGAACGTTGTTCTTTAGCCATGATTACTCTCTAAATACCATTCTGCATCTAGGGCTGCTGCACAACCCACTCCAGCAGCAGTGACACCTTGACGATAGCGTTGGTCGGAAACATCTCCAGCTACGAAAACTCCTTCAACTGAGGTTTTAGTGACGTCGTTAAAGACAATATATCCATGAGAATCTAGCTCAATCTGCCCTTTTAGAAAATCAGTATTTGGCTTATGCCCAATAGCAATAAAAATACCATCAATGGGTAAAGTTGTTTCTTCGTTAGTTTGATTGTTTCTTAATTTAGCAGCAGTAACTTTTTGATCACCAACAACTTCAATTAGCTCTGAATCCATTACAAACTTTACATTATCCTTTGACTTTAATAATGATTGTAAGGCTGATTGAGCTCGAAATTCACTACGACGGTGAACTATTGTCACAGACTGACAAACTTTAGCTAAATGTTGAGCTTCGCGCATGGCAGTATCTCCTCCACCGACGACAATGACATTCTTACCTCGGAAGAATAACCCATCACAAACAGCACAAGCAGAAACACCTCTTCCGATCATCTTTTGTTCAGATTCTAAACCAAGCCACATAGCTGAAGCCCCAGTAGCAATAATAATTGCTTGAGTCTGAATTTTATGAGTTTCAGTATTGATTAAAAAAGGTTTTTTAGAGAAATCAACCGAGATAACATCTTCTTCAATAAATTTAGTCTCAAAACGTTCAGCTTGCTGACGCATTTTGCTCATCAGATCTGGACCTTGAATGCCTTCGGGAAAACCTGGAAAATCATCTACATCGGTAGTCAGCATTAATTGACCACCAGCGGCTCGGCCAGAAACTACCACAGGATTGAGATTGCCACGGGCAGCATAAATAGCTGCAGTTAAACCAGCAGGACCAGAGCCAATAATAACTAGTTTTTCGATATTTTCAGACATTAATTCTATCTTGTTTTAGCTGATGGGCTGGCTGTTTTCGTTGGTGCAGGTGTTGGAGCTTTAGTTGCTGCTGTTGAAGCTTCTTTTGGTGTTGCTGATGGAGAAGCAGTTTGTGGTGCTAAACTGGCGCTTGGAGAAGAGACTTCAATTGGTGCTGGCGTTGGAGTCATTTGAATAACAGTAGTTTCAGCAGCTGGCCCTTGAGAAAATCTACTTCTTAGCCAAGCAAAATAAGCAGCTAAAACAACTAATATTAAGATAAAGATGACAATAGCAATATTTCGATTCATACTTTTTGTCTCTAAAGTGAAATTAGTATATCACTTCTTATTAATTAGTCTAGGCACTAAACAATTAATTTAAGTTCAAAGTTAGGCAGCGAACTCCTCCACCTGACTTTTGGAATTGAGTCATAGGTAGTTCAATCACTTGATAACCATGCTGCCGCAATTGATCTGGTAACTCTGTAGCACCTTCAGCCATAATAATCGTTTGATCAATAACAACTAGATTGGCAGCAAACTTAGCTGCATCAGCCTCGCTTATAGGAATTAACTGGCAACCAAGTTGTTGTATTTTTTGATTAGCTTCTTTACTAAAAGCGGCTGGATTATAGGCAATAAGATCATTTGATATCGGTGCTAGTGACATGTCTAAGTGATAGTAACGTGGATCAACTAACTCTAAATCAGTAATTGGGAGATCAGTTAAGGTAGCTAATTCGGCAATTGTTTCTTTAGGAGAACGAAAACCATAGCCAGCCAGTAGCTGATTATTCCATATAAATGCCTCACCTTGACCCTCAAAAGGCAGATTAGTTTGAACAATTTCCCAACCATCCGCCTGAAACCATTGTTGGTTATATAAAGCTTCGCCTTGTCGCTCAGGATGTCTAAAACGAGACAACCAGACCTTTTTTGGTCCGACGACTAATGCCGCATTGGCGGTAAAGACTAAGTCTGGCCAACCCTCAGCAGCTGGTAAAACTTCAACCTGACACCCTAGATCTAAATAAGTTTGATATAGCAATTGCCACTCTTTTTTAGCGATATCTCGAATAGCTCGGTTATCGACTGACATCCATGGATTGATGGAATAATCAACTTGAAAATAATCCGGCGGACACATTAGTAGTCTGGGAATTGAGCTCTTCATGGTTAATAATTTGTCCATTTTAGCAAAAACAGATTAAAAATTGTTAAGATGTTTTTATGGAGAAAATAATACCAGTGGAATCACAACCTTGTCCTCAATGTGGTAACCCAATTGGCGTACTAGCGGGATCTCAAGATGCGATCTGCAAAAATTGTGGCTACAAAGATCCGTGTTGTGAATAACATCACACAGGGACAACAACTCTTTCATAAGTAGATTTTCATTTAGCGAAGATAAACTGAAAACTTATTTATGACACTGATAAATAATAATTTTACTGTCTATTTCTTTTGATGTACTTGGGAAGTCTTTAAGTCGCTGACAATGTTGTTTAAATATCTTTTCTGAAAAGTATCCTTCATAACCGACATCAACCACCCCCCGCTCAGGATAATCTAAGATTCTGCCAATTAAATAAGCAGACTGATCGACAGCTAAATTACTTATAAAATCTTTATCCATTACACCGCTACTAAAATTTTGCTCATTGGAATTTATATAATTATTTAGTATTGGAAGATTTGTTTGGAGTGCCAAAATTGGGACGACTTCATAAGAGCCGTAAAGTGGTTTACTAGGTAAAGTCTTTAGATAAACAGAGATCTCTTGACTATTAGTGAAACGACCAACGCGAGCAGTAGATTGTGAGTAATCGCTAAAGCTATAAAGTAAAACTAAACCATAAACTAATCCGATTAATATTAAAGTGTAGGTACGACTATCCTTTAAAGTTAGTACTTTTGATAGACTAAACAGCGCCAGAATAACTAACCAGGGAATTAAATTACCTAAATACATAAAGTAAACATCTCGGAACAAAAGATAAAATGTGATAGTAAAAATTAACGGAAAAACGATAATTGCTCGGCGATTAAACCATGCTCCAGCCACAGCTAAAATAACTAATAACCATTCGTGTTTTAAAAAATAACTAAACACTTCAAACTTATTGGTTCCTGAAGGTCGATTAAATTGGTGAATAACTAATGAATCAATTAATTCCGGGAAGCTGGTTATCATGAATGGTAACATTCCTAAAATAAAAATACAGATACAACTAAGTACTAATTTTAGAACTCCTGAATAATGCTTATTTAATAGATACCAAATCAAAACCCCAGCTAGTGGGGGGATAACATATAATTTAATTAACAAGGCAGCCCCCCAACATAGACCAGCTAAAAGATGTCGTTGTTTTAAGGATAAATAAATAGCTAAAGTCATCAAGAATAAAATTGGTTGAAGACCTGTTAAAAAATCTGAAACTGATATCACCGTAAAAGTGGCTAGATAAATAGGGGCAGCTAGAAAAGCCAAATTCAGTTTGTAATGACTTGAGATCTTAAATAAAAACAACGCAGTTAAAGCATCTAGAAAATAAATTGATAACTGGTAAGCCCAAATATTATTGCCAGCTAAAACTCTCAGTCCTCCTAAATAATATAGTAATCCTGGTGGATCAACATGAATGAAATCTCGATAGGGCAATTGTCCTTCAAGGAAAACTTTGGCCATGTAAATATAAGCATTGCCATCGCCAAAACGTGTGGTTAGCATTAACCACTTAATTAAAATAAAAATAATAATTGATCCCCAAGTAATCAGAAGTTGGTTTCGATTTGTAAGCATTAACTTATTATTAACTGACAGAGGGACTTTTAGCCAAGTAGACAGTTTTAACCATAAAGATTATTAATCCTAGACCAATTAAAGTAACTGGCCATAATCCGAGCCAATAACTAACTCCAGTCCAAAACAAAATTACTAAATAAAAACTAATTACTAAATTTGTAGGCGGTAAAGTCTTCAAGTTAGATTTAATAAATAAATAAAGAAATAATTGGGCAATTAAACTTGATACTAGCCAGCCAAAGTAGTTACTAAGCGGAACTTGAAAATACTCCCCTCCTTTTAAATAGCTCCAAAACCCTAGACCAACAGCACCTGGATCGATAACCAAATCTGCCCAAATCATTATTAAACTAGCGATGAGTATTCTAAATAATGGCTTTTTATGTATTCGATAGCCAATAACTACTCCGCCGATAACTAAAGGCAGCCAGGCAAAAGGAACTGTCCAAGGAACGATACCTAAAACTTTAGCACCGATCTGCTGATGGTAAATAAACTCACCATATGGCCAACCGGTGATGATAGCTTGTGCTTCAAAAAGCAGCGCAAATAAGCCGAGGGATAATAAGGTAATGGCCGTTTTTAGATATCCTAACCACTTTGCCATAGAAATAATAATTGGTAAAAACAGAAGAAAGATAGAAAATGTTGATATTAATTGATAATCATTATTATTGGGTGAATGACTAACGAAATAACTACCCATCAAAATAAAAGCGGTCAGGAAGATAAATAATTTAGACATAATTTATTGAGGGTGATCTGTAGTGTTCATTGGAGCTACTGGTAGCGTAAAGGAGAAGGTTGATCCAACACCGACTTGTGAGTTTTCAAGTTTCATTTCTCCACCCATTTTTTCAACCAATATCTTGGAGATATATAATCCCAAGCCAGTACCACCAGAATCTCGAACTAATAAACCAGCACCGGCCTGTTGGAACTTATGAAACAATAATGCTTGGTTTTCTGGAGCAATACCTTTACCAGTATCATGAACTAGGATTTTTAATTTATGATCAACTGGTGCCTGAATTTCAACAATAACACCACCTTTAACTGTGAATTTTAAGGCATTGCCGATTAAATTAATGAGAACTTGAACTAGACGATCAGGATCAGCTAACACTGATAAATCATCAGAGGCAGGTTTATTAATCTGCAAATTAATCCCTTTTTGATGAGCAATTGTAATATACTCCTCTACCAAAGCCGAAGTTATTTTAATAACATTAACAGGTTCTTGTTTAATATTAATGTCACCATGTTCTAGTTTGGAAGTGTCGAGAAAATCATTAACAATATTTAATAATTTCAAACTAGAATTCTCAATATTGTCAATCATATTTTCTAACTGAGAATCATTTATTTTGGATAAATAGTAGTGTCGGATTAAATATGTGTATCCTTGGATAGCAGTTAAAGGGGTCCGCATTTCGTGAGAAGCGATGGAGAAAAATTCATCTTTAGCACGATCTAAAACTCGACTCTCTGTAACATCTTCAACTAAAATAACGCAACCAATAATCTCAGACTTAACATCCGACATAGAGATTGGATTGATAAATATTCTAAAAAATCGATTATTTATCGAGAACTCTTGGACATCGATTAGACCTTTGGTTAAACTTTTATTAATGCTTTGGATAATATCGAATTTCTGAATTAGAACTTGATTTATCCGGCTTAAAGTATCATCTGGGATCGTTTTATCTAGTGGTTTGGTGGGATCAATTAGACCAAAGATTCTTTGAGCCGCGCCATTTATTTCAGTAACTTTTGGGGTGGTATCGGTCATAATGAAACCAACACTAAGGCTATTTACTGAGGCTTCTAATTTGGCTTTGGCTTGGTCAATATTTTTATCAGGAATAGCTCCAGACTTGAGTTGTCGTCGCATCACAAGAACATAAATCAACACTAAATTAACTGATAAACTAATAACCAGAAATATGATGGGCAGCTGCATAAGTTATTTGGATTTAACTTGTTCTTGTTTTAACAGAATCCAAGCCAGTACACTGATAACAATAAACCCAACCATTGATAAGAATGGTATGGTAATGAATCCGAACCAGGCAAAGAATTTAGTGGTACAGGAAACTCCAGCAACACAGGGAGCAACACTTTCAGGAATTAAATTGTAATAGAGTAAATTATGATAAGCGCTAATAGCTAAACCAATTAAGCTTAGTGGTAAAACGTAGGCGGATAATCCTCGCTCTTGACGTAAAATACTAACAGCAGAGATAACAACCACTGGATACATTACTATTCTTTGATACCAACATAAAACACATGGTGGGTATTTTAAAACTTCACTAAAAAACAAACTTCCTAATGTTGCTAACAACGCCTGAAAAAAGATGAGGTATTTAATATTTCTGGAACTTAACATTCATTATATTGTCGCTTATATAACCGAGATAATCAAATTGTAAGAATTCAAGAGATTAGATTAATAATTATAGGATTTGTTATATAATCAGGGATATGAATTTACCTAAAACGCCAAACATCACTCATGTATGGAGTTTGTTTAATTCTCATGATCAACAAATTGTTGATCATAACACTCCTTTAATTAGTTTTCGTTTTGCTTTGATGGCTAGAATTGCAACTGTAGTTATTTCTATGTTAGTGATGCTAACTGGGATTTTAGTCGTAACAGCACAATTGTTAACTTTACCTCAAATCTTTGATTCATTTGGACTTAGTTTAAATATTAATTTTTATGCCGGGTGGGGACTAATCATCTGTGCTTTGTCATTAGTTTTTTTAAGAAATCCCGAGGGAACTAATTTTGATCGTATAACCGGAAAAGCCTTTGCAGCTTTGGCGGTCTTAATTGGTTTAATAACAATAATCGAATA
>CAZZEB010000017.1:0-3140 GCA_964652495.1 uncultured Gammaproteobacteria bacterium | reverse complement strand
TGGCCGGACTGAAGTTTGTCTTTGATCGTTGGCTAATCGATCAGCTTTCTGATTTAACAACAACTTTAGATTTAGGGATTAGTTTATTTCAAACAATCTTACTAACGCTGCTGGGTTTGGCACTATTAATGTTAGATCGAGGTGAAGTGGCTGGGGCAGAAGTTACTCAATGGTTAGTTTTATTCACAGTAATACTCCTCGTTCCCAGCTTAATCGGTCATATTTACGATATTAATGTAATTGATGCACCAATAAATTATTTACCTTTTAGTCTGGTTCTATCCTATAGTTTGCTATGTATTGGAATCATTCTATCTAGACCACTTTATGGAATGATGCGGATTATCTCAAGTTATGGGACAGGCGGTTACCTAGCGCGTCGATTATTATTAGCTGCCATTATTATTCCAGTTGGGTTTGGGTGGTTGGTATTAACTGGATATAGGATGGGGTTTTATGGTGCAGAGATTCGATTAATTTTGCACATAGCTATTAGCGGAATTGTCTTTGCCATATTAATTTGGCGAAGTGTTTTTGCTCTATATCGAATTGATCAAGAACGACGAAGAGCAACAAATGCTATTCAGTTTTTAAGTGATACAAGTAAGGCGATGTCAGTTTCAATGAATTATCAAAATAATTTACAGTTGGTTGCCCGATTAGCAAGTCAGTCAATTGCAGAATGGTGTGCGATTGAGATGATTGATCAAAAATCTAAACTGATTGCTTTTAATCATAACAATTTAAAGAAGAATACCTGGTTTAAACAGTATATAAAAAACAAGAATTCTTTTTCATTTAATTTTTCTAATTTATCTAATACTTTTAATACAGGAAAAAGTGAGTTGTGGCTATATCAAAACCCAGATCAAATAACAAAGTTAGTTCAATATCCGGAACTTTATCAAACTCTTATAAAACTCGGGTTTGACTCTGCCATCTTAGTACCTATAAAAGTAAAACGTAAAGTTATCGGAATTATTTGTTTAGCAAACAGCGGTGATTTAGGTGCATACTCAAAAACTGATTTACCACTGGCAGATGAACTTGCGAATCGAATTAGTCTAGCAATTGATAATGTCTGGTTATATCAATCAGTACAAAGAGCGGTTAAAACGCGTGAAGAGTTTATGTCTATCGCCTCACACGAATTGAAAACTCCCATTACGACAATTCAAGTTTTAGCAGATTTAACTAAAGAAATTGCCAAGAAGAATAAGCAAGATAACTATTATCAGTATACGGAGAAAATGACTCGACAAATCCACAGACTAACAGATTTAGTTGATGATTTATTAGATGTATCGAGAATTCAATCCGGTAAATTAAAATTTCAAATTGAAAGATTTGATGTTAATGAGTTAGTCTCGGAAATTGTTTCAACAATGCAAAGCACTTCAAAACAACATCAGATTATTTTAAATGGATCAGTTCGTAAAAAAATATTAGCTGATCGAGAACGAATTAGTCAGGTGTTAATTAATCTAATATCTAATGCTATTAAATATTCACCGTTAGCCAATAAAGTAGAAATTCATATTGAAGGAACCGAAAGACAACTTCAGATATCAGTCCAAGATTTTGGAATTGGTATTAGTTCTAGAGATCAAAAAAGAATTTTCGAAAGATTCTATCGAGTTAAAGATTTAGGGGTTAGAACTTTCCCAGGATTAGGTATCGGACTATATATCAGTGCTGAAATTATAAGAAGACACAAAGGTAAGATTTGGGTTGAATCAAAAGAAGGAAATGGATCAACTTTTTACTTTACCCTCCCCTGGAACTAATACTAAATTCTTCAATTGAATAATCTCTTCTTCGGTAAGTTTTCGAGATTGTCCGGTTTTTAAATCACCCAGAGTAATTGGGCCATGAGACAGTCTCTTTAAATGTTTCAGTTCTAAGTTAAGAGCTCCGCACATTCGGCGAATTTGGCGATTTCGACCTTCATATATAGTTAGCAAAATAGTTGCTGGTGAAGATTCGATTAGTTGAACCTCTGCAGGAGCAGTCATACCGTCTGTTAATTTAACGCCATGAGATAACTTCGCTAAAGCTGCAGCTGGCGGGACGTGCATCAAAGTTAGTTGATAAGTTTTTGGCAGATGATATCTGGGATGAGTTAATAAATTTGTTAACTCGCCATCGTTTGTTAACAATAATAAACCCTCTGTATCTTGATCTAACCGACCAACTGGAAATACTCGTTTTTTTGTTTTAATTAAAGAGACCGCTGTAGGACGCCCTAGGTTATCTTTGACAGTAGTAATGACTCCTAGTGGCTTGTTTAAGATATAGTATTCAAATTGTTGAGTCGTATTTTTAATGGGTTGGCCGTTCACAGTAATCTGATCTTTGTCTGGTTCGATTTTATTGTTAACTTTAATTAATCCTTGGTCAATAAATTGATCAACTTGCCGTCGTGAAGCAATTCCGATACTAGCCAAATATTTATTGAGACGAATCGACATGAAGAATGTTTAATTGAATCTCTCTAAATCAGCATCAACCATTAATTTTATTAGATCTTCAAAGGAAATTTTCGGTTCCCAACCTAGATCTTTTTTGGCAGCTGAATAATCACCTTTTAATTCCTTTATTTCCGTAGGTCGCATAAATTTTTGATCACTTACAACATGATCTTCCCAATTTAAACCAACATGTTCAAAGGCAATTCGACAGACATCACGGACGGTATTTGTGGTGTTAGTACCAATGACGTAATCTTTCGCTTGATCTTGCTGGAGCATTAACCACATAGCTTCAACATAGTCCTTTGCATATCCCCAATCTCTTTTAGCATCTAGCAAACCTAATTGTAATTGTCCCTTAGCATCTACTAGTGGTTCCCCTGCTTCATTTAATGGTGGGTTCTTAACATTATTTTTGATGCAAGCAACTGCAGCAGTAATTTTCCTGGTAACAAAGTGGAGACTACGTCTAGGACTTTCGTGATTAAATAAAATTCCCCCGCAAACATACATGCCAAACGATTCTCGATAACAACGAATCATCATGTGAGCATATGCTTTAGCAATTCCATATGGATTATTCGCATCAATTGGAGTAGATTCTGTAGCTGATTCAGCTTCAATATTACCTAAAATCTCACGACTAGTTGCTTGATAAACCTTAGCGTT
>CAZZEB010000016.1:565-11739 GCA_964652495.1 uncultured Gammaproteobacteria bacterium | reverse complement strand
AAAAATAAAGTAATTAGTTTGAATTTATCTCAACAAGTTCAATTCTTGGGTTATGTTGATGAAACAACAAAATATGAATTAATGGGTAAATCCCATTTTCTGCTGCATCCATCGTATAAAGAAGGTTTTGGATTAACTGTATTGGAAGCAGGTTTAGTTGAAACAGCAGCTATTGTTAAAGGGGGTAGTAGTTTGGACGAATTAATAAATTCTAAAATTGATGGTTGGGTAGTTAAGTCGGCAAGTCAGATGGGGAAGGCTTTTGTTAGAGGTTATCAGTTAAAAAAATATCGGGTAATGGGTCTGGCCGCCCGCCGCAAAGCACTGAATTACAGCTGGACCAAAATTCTTCGTAAAAAAATTCGAGTTGAGGATTTACACCTATAATTTTTTATGATAGTCTTGAATCGTGAAAATTAAACCTAGAAAAAAGTTTCTCCCAATTGCTACTGCTGTTTTTGGAAAAGAAGAAGAGAAAGAAATTATTGCTGCTATGCGGTCAGGTTGGATTACTTTAGGGCCTCGAACAAAACAATTTGAAGAAGATTTAGCAAAATATATCGGTTGTAAATACGTAGTGGCTGTTAATTCATGTTCAGCTGCTTTGCATTTAGCAGTGGTAGCAGCCGGAATTGGGCCAGGAGATGAAGTCATTACTACTACATTTACTTTTGCGGCAACATTAAACGCTATTATTCATACAGGAGCTAAACCTGTTTTAGTGGATATTGATCCTAAAACTTATAATATCGATTACACTCAAATAGAAGCAGCTATTACCAAAAAGACTAAGGCTATATTGCCTGTACATTATGGTGGTCAACCAGTTAATTTAACTAAAATTCGTCAAATTGCTAAAGCTCATAATTTAATAGTGATCGAAGATGCTGCCCATGCGATTGGAACAGAATATAAAGGTAAGCGAATTGGGACAATCTCTGAGATGGCATGTTTTAGTTTTCATCCAGTTAAAAATATGACTACCGGAGATGGTGGTGCCATCGCAACTAATGATAAAGTTCTGGCTGAAAGATTGATGATGTTGCGAGTTAACGGGATGGACAAAGAATCTTGGAAACGAAATACTACTTCAGGATCTTGGGATTATGCAATTACAGTTTTAGGGTTTAAATATCACTTGAATGATTTAGGAGCAGCTCTGGGGATTCATCAGTTGAAAAAATTAGATAAATTTATCGCGACCAGAGTAAAAGTAGCTCAAACTTATGATAAAGCTTTTGCAAAGGTAAAAGAGTTAACTGTTCCATATAGTGATCCAGCTCATCGACATGCACATAATTTATATCCATTATTAATTGATACCACTAATTTATCCTTAACTAGAAATCAGATTATGGAAGAGTTAAAGAAATATAATATTGGTTCGATTGTTTATTATCGCCCAATGCATATGCAGCCCTATTATCAACAATCATTAAAATTGAAAGTTGGGATGTTTCCAGTGGCGGAAAAAGTGTTTGAACAATTAGTTTGTTTGCCAATCTATGCCGGGATGACTGTAGAAGATGCAAAATATGTTGCTGAAGTTTTGAAATATATCCTTGCCCAATCTCGGAAGCAATAATACCTATGGATAGTTTCCAATTGGGGCGTTTGACGAATCAAACTCCTGTTAAATTAAATCAATATTTGTCATATTCTAGTGTTTCATCTGTGATGTTAGAGCTTCAAATGGCTGTTAAATATCAAAGATTAGTTGATGCTGGTGCCAAATCGATAGAGTTGTATCAAGATAAAGAATTGAGTGGAGTGGCGGTTTATCGGTCTAGTGAATTTGATACAAATATCCTAGGTCGAAAGACTGGGAAAATTGATCTAGCATTTTCGTTCCCCGATCTTGAAATTGCTAGTAAATTGGTAAAAAAATTGATCAAAGCTTTAGTAGAAGATGGTTTAGAATATGTGACTATCCGATTGAATGCTGCAGATATAGTAATGATCCAAGCATTAGAATCAAATGGCTTTCAGCTTGTGGATGGTTATGTAATTGGATTGAAAAAATGCCAACCAGTAGATTTTGGCTTAACTGAACTACCTTTGATTATCCGTCAGCCAAAGTTTTCTGATATTAATAAATTGCAGAAGAAAATTGCGCCAACTTTTATTTATAGTCGGTTTTTTAGAGACCCGATTTTAAATTCTGAGATTGCTACTGAAATGCATAGTCAGTGGATTGAGAATTCTTTAACCAAGCAAATTGTCGATGAAGCTTTTGTAGCGGAAATTGATAAAGAACCAGTTGGTTTTATTACTGTTGAAGTTGATCATCAATTGAATCATGATTATGGAGTAAAAATGGGGCACATCCCGTTAGTTGGTGTTGATCCGGCATATCGTGGTAAGCAAATTTCGCAAAGATTAACGGAATATGTAATTAATAATTGGTTTGTAAATCAAAATGTTGATCAGATTAGAATTGAAACTCAGTTAATAAATTACCCAGCGGCAAGAAGTTATGAGCAGTCTGGATTTAGGATTGTAGATTCAGCAGTGACTTTACGATGGACTAATAGGTAATTAATTTTTTATGATAAAACAAATATTAAATATATGATTATTCTAGCATTAATATTCCCAATTATTGGCTTTATATTACAAACTTACACTAGGTTATTTAATAAATCTTTTGGTGTTGATGTTTGGACAAGATTATTGGAAGTTGGTCATGTCAGAATTAATGGTCATCGAATTCCAGGCAAAATATCAGGGCAGTTTATGATTGAAGGATATTTTGATTATCCGCCAGTGATGCCATTTTTATTATCCTTCTTTAGTAAAGCTCAATTAGAAAAGTATAAAGATTTGGTAGCTCCATTCATTGATGCTTTAAATAATTTATTAGTTTTTGGTGTGGCCTATTATTTTACTCGTGATATTTATATTGGTTTAGTCGCTCAAGCGGTATATACTTTGACCCCCGTAATTGCTTTAGAGAATAGTCAGCTAACTCCAAGGTCATTAGGTTATTTTAATTTTAATTTAGCGTTTATAAGCAGTTTGATTTATGTTCAGTCTGGCCATTGGTGGGCTTTAATAGGTTCTGTGATCTTTACTACATTAATATTCTTATCGCATCGATTTGCAGCTCAATCATTATTCTTTATTTCAATTTTCTTTAGTTTTTATCAGCAAACTTGGTATTATTTTGGAATATTTTGGGTTGGATTCTTATTGGCTGTAGCTCTGACTAAAGGATATTATCTGCGAGTTTTGCGTGGACATTTATATAATATTTATTTTTGGATTCCCAATCGTGAATATCGATTTGCTCATCAAATCAGAGGGTTGCAAAAGGATAATAAAAAGCGGGATTTTGTAGAGTTTATTTATACCATGTTATCAAAATTTGCCCCTGTTACTATGATTGGTACTAATATTTGGGTAGTGGTAGCATTTGTGACTTTTGCTTTGCAGTATATTATTGGAACTCGTTTAGGATTAGTCCCAACGCCGGAGATCTTCCAGTTAGCAGTTTGGGTGCTATTCTTCTACTTTCTGGGTATACCAATTTTAATGATGAAGATATTTCGTTGTATCGGTGAAGGATATCGTTATCTAGAGATGGCAGCGTTACCGACATCAGTTTTAGCAGGATGGCTATTTATGTCAGTTTGGGGGAGCAAGTTCCAAACTTTAACTATGGTAGTTTATGGATTTGTATTTTTAATTAATTTGGGGTTAATAGTTTCGGTTCATCGAACGATTATTAAGGATAGAAATCGTTCAGTGACAAAAGATATGGATGCTGCCTTTAAGTTTTTGAATTCCAAGAAAGTTGATTTAAAGATTTTATGTATACCTCATCAAAATACTACGACTTTAATTTATCATACAAAACAAAAAGTTTTTGTTAATGCTGATAATGCTGGGTTGATGACAGTTCAAGCAGTTTATCCAGTAATACAAGGAAAACTTAAAGATACCATTAAAAAGTTTGGAATTAATGCTATTTTCTTAAAGGAGAGCTTTGCTAAAGTTGAGGAATTAAAATTGGGAAAAGTTAAGGAATTATTTAGATCTGGCGATTTAGTCCTCTTGAAAGTTGGTTAATCTTCAGGTATCCTCTTTAGAATTACTATATTGATTGCTTGGTATATATGACAAAATCAAAAATATTTCTAAACAGGTATCTTATTTTTACACTTGTATTATTGTTAATTGCGTTGCTGGCTATTGTTTGGCAATTTAAACCACGAATTATGGCTAAATACAGAGCCTTGAAAGCTGCTAATCAGCCGACAGTAATAGAGAAAGTTGTTTATTCCGAATACTCATCCAAGATAGAAGGAACAGCCCAAAATAATCCTGCGCTATTTGCAGATCATGGAACTATTTCCAATAAAGTAGGATATGTGGCGAATGCATTTTCTTGGGGGTTCAATCGACATTTATGTTATGACGCTAAATACACAACTTGGTGGTCATTCTTTTATAGAAATAGAGATGTGGGAACTCCAGGTTGGATAGTTTATAGTTACAGTACTGACAATGGAAAAACCTGGAGTGATCAATATCGCTTAACAGGAAAGGATGACGTTGAATCAGCTGATTTTGATGTTCATTGCGAAGATGGTTCGGTAAATGTGGTTTATAGCAATACAGCCTGCACTGAATTAAATTGGAAAAGAGGGGAATTAAAGTCTAGAGAGATCGATTGGAAAGTAGATACGACAGTGATGAAATCGCCAGTTTCTTATAGCTTTGTAATTCCATCAATTACCTATTATCAAGGCTATCCGGTGATTTCAGCCCATGATCAAAGTGAAGAGGGGCAATTAGGTGGGCATAAGCGGACATATGTAGCTATGTCGACTGATCCTAAAGGGGTTGATTGGCAACCATATGTAACTATTTTTGATCGACCAATTAATAAACAACTTTCACCTTTAAGTTTTACATCATTAGTTACTATAAAAAACGAATTGTACGCGATAGTAAATGGTCAGCATCAGACATTATTTTTAGTTAAATATTTAGGAGATAACCAATGGAGTGATCCGGAGATACTAGACTTTTTGAATTATGGTGGCGGAACACCAGAATGGGTGACTGTTACCGATTCGGTTGGTAATTTGCATTTATTCTATCCCGTCAAAGGTGAGCGAACTGTTAATTATGCGACTTTTGATGGTTTCGACTGGTACATAAGAAGTATTGGTGAAAGATATCTAGGTGTATCACAGCTATCAGCAACAATTGATGATGATGATAATATTTATGTTTTTAGCAATGATAATTTGATTGTAACTTTGATTAAGAATGGAGAAATATTAGGATCGATGCCGTTATTTGCAGAATCCAAAAAACATATTATATATATCAACACAATGAATAAATTTATTGATAATAAAATGGGGGTAGCTTGGGTGGATGGAAATGAATTAGATCCTCACTTAGGATTTTTATGTTTAGAAAAAAATGGAGAGCTATTTTTGAATCGCTGTCAGTAAATAAGGAAACTGAATAAAAGAGATGATATCTTCTGCTTCAGTTGGAAAATTATTTGGCTGATATGGATGATTTATAACAGTTAATTCCATTAAGTCATCAGGGTTGGTGTTACTAGGTAAGAAATATTTTATTGATTTTCCGGTAGTAGTTATAACTGCAGTTAGAGTTTCGTTGTTATACATTTTAATAGTTCGATAAGTTTTATTTGACCCAATTAATTGTCCTTCAGAATCCGTTTTATCTAAAAGATTAGTATCAATACCCGGTCCATTTAATTTTGGTAAAACCTTAATTTGTAATTGGCTTTTAGCAGTATCAAGATTTAGGATGAAAGGAGATTCCGATTTAGTAATTACTGTATTAGGGGGAAGTTTTAGACGTAGCTTTTGACTAGGATACTGATGCCATATCCAGCTTGAATATTTATTAAGATGTTGTTGAAAAGCGAATAGTCGATAACGGATAGTGTAAGTGTTATCTGTAACGGTTCCAGTTTTATCATCCCATTTAAAACTATAAATTTGATCAATTGGTAGTTGTCGGTCTATATAGTCATCGAGTAGTTTTTGAGTTGATAAGTAGTAACCGAAACTCCGGCCATTCCAACTGACTACACCTTGCCCAGTTATGCCTTGTTTGGTAATTGGTGATAGATCAAGTAGTTGAATAGGTAATTGGCCTTTCGAATAATAAATAATTGCCATGATTTGACCAAAGTGCATTTGGAATGGTGGCATTAGTTCTGCGAAACCATAGTAGGCTTGATTACTATCAATATAAATAATGGCGTTATTAGGTAAAACAGGTAATTTAGATAAAATATGATTTATGATAGTGGTTTGAGGTTTGCCATAGCTGGCCAGTCGATTGAGTTCTAATTGAATAAAGTAAATATTTAGATAGCTCCACAAAATTAGTACAAATGTTGTAATTAAGACAAATCCCGATTGTGTGACGGGGATTTTTTTTATCAGGGGTAATAACTTTATTTCTGGGATATATTCTATTAAAGATTGGTATATTTGAGAACCCTGTCGACGGAATAAGTTTCCTAAAAAATTGATTAATAAGGCAAAGATAATCGCATTGCCGATATTGGTAAGGTAAAGATTACGTGAATCAATGAATGAAACATAAGCTGCCCAGGGAACTGAACTAGCAATTGCTAAAAGTGGCAAGGTGCTACCTGTTGCTAGAATGATACCCATTATTAATAGTTGCTGATGTGGTTTTTGACGACGATAATAATAAATTAATATTCCTAGAATCAGGATCATTATAGAGCCGATTGGAAAAAGGATTAAATCTATTCCCGCTGTTTGGGTAAATGTTAAGAAATTAATTCCCCGAACTTCCTTCTCTGTGCCGTAATGAGGGTATGCTAAGGGGGTAATTTCTTCTGCTAACCAACGAATTGGTATTACTGGCGCGTATGGTTGGATTAGAGCTTTGATGGGATAGGTAATAACCCGATAAGTAATAAGCTGTGGACTGCCAAAAGAATAAGGTTGAGCATTATAATTGCCTTCATAATCAATCATTAAGGGGGCTAATATACGGAAGATAATATATATAGCAGTAAAAGCAGTGATAGTTAGAGGTAAAGCGATGGAAAGTTTTTGTCGGTAATACCAGCAAAAAAGTAGCAAAACCGGAGTAAGCATAATAGCGGTTTCTTTGAAGAGGACAGCAGTGCTAAGCCAGATTATCAGCCAAAATAGATGCTTTTTAGCAGGTTTCTGAAGGTAGTTAACTATTGTATTGATAGCAGCTAAACAAGCAGTTACCATTGGGACAACAAAAACGAATGCTAGAGGCCAGGCATATCCTTCATGATTGGAAAAGGATAGTCCAAAAAAAAGTGCGACAGCATAGGCGATAACTGATTGTTTCGGAAGTAGACGTTTGATAGTTAGGCCGAGCAAAATTGTATTGAAAATATGCCAGAGTAATGAAATTAGAATATAAGGGAAATAGTTTAATTTAAAAATTGCTAAAAGAGTTAACCAGAGCATCATTTCCAAGGGGGTTAGATGATGTGTAGAGAGTAAACCACCAAAAGTCGAGAGATATGTTCCTTTAATAATTTCCAGAGGGTTATGACTAAAAGGAATCAGTATTCGGTTAAAGTACCAATCATCACCTTGAAAATAACTTTGAAATAAATTTAGATTTGTCAAAAATATAATTATGCCGATGATAAGAAATGGTGTATGAGGGGATCTTTTAAGTAAAGATAAATAGTTTTTTAGCTGCATTGGCCATTATTCTAACCTATAAATTTAGGAGATATAAGCTAGCAAAAGTATATATATGGTTTTAATCATTTTTTAAATTATGATCTCAAAAAATATTAGTATTGAATTTTTTTATTAATGTCGGAATATAATTTACTGATTGGATGATATATCGGTAAATTATAGATTAGTTTAGTCAATCTATTTGTAAACCTAATGACAAGTTCTTCTTTTTGGAAAAGAATAAAAAAGCTGAGAATCCAAATTGGATAATATAGATCATATGGGTACAAAACCTTTAATTTGTAAATGAGATTATCATTAATTATTTGCATTATAAGATTAACCGCTGGGATTCCAAATCCGTAAGTATGTAAGTAAGCAAAACTAACCACTATAGTGTAATGCTTTAAAAGAGAATGATTAGTAATAACTAAGAAAGGTAGTATCCAAAGTAAATATTGAGAGCCAAACCCTGGAGTGAAAATATAAAAGAGAGTAATAGTTCGAATTGCTGTTTGGAAAAAATCAAATTGTTGGTTTCTGATTGAAAATAAATAATTAATACCGAGACTTACTGCAAGTGCGATTTTTAATAAATTAACTGTTGAGGGTAGTAGTTCCTTTGGGACTAATCCAGAAAATCCCCAGACTCCAGGTAGAGAACTATACAGAAATGACTGACGAATTAGTGCACTACGGCTAGTTATTATTTCAGGGAATAAAGATCCGATAAAGATAATTCCAACGATTAGAGTAAAAAATATTTGATTAGGGATTCTTTTTATTGTGAGTACTAATGCTGGTAATAAAATAGCAGTAGGGATTTTATAAGCGAAGCCGATGCCAGCACATATAGCCGCAAAGATTGAATGATGATTGACTATCAGGTACCAAGATAATAATACGAAGAATAGCCAGAATGGATCTTGTTGACCATGAAATCCGGCAATTATTATTGAGATTGGATTATAAATATACCAACTGGTTAGATGTAGTGATTTAGGAATATCAAATTTTAGATGACGTCTAGAAATTAGGTATATTAAATAGCCGATACCTATATCAGTAATAATAGTTGGTAATTTCCACATCCCCGAACAAGGGAGCTCGATCTTCTTGGCTATTAAATGGCTCACAGCTGTTAAATGTAGGGCAAAGGGCGGACCACTAAAATAAACATTTGGATTAGCATAGACCTCCTGGCGTTTCAAAAATAAATCGGAAGCAGAGCAAAAAGCTCCTGAATCGCCGGTATCATATGAAAATGCCAAGAGCAAACGAATCAATAAACCAACTAGTAAAATGGTGATAAGATTTTGTCTTAAAAATTTCATACTAGTTTGGCAGCTTTCATACCAAGTTCAATTCCTTGATTAAGATTTCTGTCATGTGGATACATTTGATCGATATTTGCTAATAAAATATTTGAAAAGGGAGTTTCCATTGGTGGTTTGTTTTTTAGAGCATTCAATTGAAAGATTGATTGAGCTCGGGGTACTCTGGAAATATGATGTTTTTTTATCCAGTTTGATTGAAATTTCGGATTAATTTTTTGAAGAATACTGGTATATTGATTCAATATCTGGTGATCTGATAAACGAAATCTTGGATCATCACGATGTAAATAATTTGCTAGATAGACAATGTGACTGTTTTTGTAAATAGATTTTGAAACTAAATTGGTGTGTTCAATCAGTACCAGAACAGGGCAATCTTTGTCTGCTAAGTTCAGCCAATAATTTTCTTGAATTGAATGTTTTAATTCTAAAATTAAACAGACCGCACCTAAATGATCAATTTTGTTAAGTTTATTCTTATAACTATTTGGTAATTTGTTAGAGATCATTTTAGTAAATATTGGGGATACTGTAGTAACGATTACCTTGTCGAATCGGTCATTTTTATTATGGTGATTTATTTTAACGAAATTTTTATAACTTGTGATTTTATCAATTTCAGTACTTAAGTGAATAACTCCACCTTCTGTTTTTATTTTATTAATTAACCCATCGAATAATACTTTAACGCTGCCGTCAAAATAGCCTAATTTAAAGGTTCGATCAAATATTCTTCCCCAAAGCCATAGTGCGGGTACTTTGTTGGCAAATCGAGAGAATTTACCATTTAATAATGGACCCCAAACTGTTTTTAAAACTTCAGAACCAGCATATTTCTCAATCCATTTAATAGCTGGAACTGTATCTAAATCTTTTAACGGTACTGGTATTAATTTTAGAAATGCCGTACTAAATAAACATCGTAATCGGTTAATTAATGATAGTGGTGAATATGTTAGTAGGTCTAATGGACCACTAAATGGATATATTTTTTGATGAATCATAATAGCGTTTTTAGAATAATAAAACTTCAACTGATCTCTAATGCCAAGTTCTTCAGCGTATTGTTGAATAAGTTTGTCTGATGCAAAAAAATGATGATAATAACGTTCTAAATAGGTATTGCCAATTTTTAAATAAGTTCCTAATCCACCGGGTGTGTCAGCTCTTTCAAAGACTTCAACTTGATGACCGAGTTTGATCAATTCATAAGCAGCTGATAAACCTGTTATGCCAGCACCGATAATTGCGATTTTCATAGTATGGATAAATACAGAGAAATTAGATCAATGATCGAAAATAACATTCTCTTTGGAGTAACAGTTGAGTTGCCTTTAGTTCTAGGATAGTGATTAACACCAATTTCTTTAATTAGCAGTTTTTGTTGATGTACTTTAATCATTAACTCGGCACTTACAAAAAAGGAGTTAGATCTTAATTTAATATTGCTAAGTGCAGACTTGCGAATTAATTTAAAAGCGCAATCGACATCTTTAATTTTTAAACCGAACAAAACTTGAATAATTTGATTATAGATGTGTGAAACAAGCTTTCTGCGAAATACGTCAGCGCGATCTTTGCGATAGCCAATAATTAAATCCTTATCTACAGTATAAGGTATAAAATTTTCTAACTCGTCAATATTAAACTGTAAATCAGCATCAGTGAAAAATACCCAGGGATATTTTGCATGTTTAATGCCAGATTTAAAGGCTGCACCATAACCACGATTTGTTTGATGAACAATGATTTTTAATGGTAGTTTTTTTTGAAGATCGATTAAGATCTTTAAACTATTATCACTGGAACCATCATTTACGGCAATTATTTCGTAAGTTGAAGTTAGCTTAGAAACTTTTTGATTAATTGTTTTGATAGTCTCAGTAATGCCTGCAGCTTCATTATAGATAGGTAAAATAACAGAAACCTGGAAATCAGAGATTTTATTTTTTGATAGTTTATTCATTGATTAGCAGAATATATTAGAAATAGGCCTTAAAAAACAATAGTTTAGTTTGTGTTATAGCATTTTTTTATCTGTTTGAAGATTAAATTTAATAAAGCTATTGCATCTTGGTCTGGACGTTTGTATTATAACGGGGCGAGCTGCCAAAAAGAAAAGTGT
>CAZZEB010000016.1:0-555 GCA_964652495.1 uncultured Gammaproteobacteria bacterium | reverse complement strand
GTTAATAATAAATTAATTAAATGAAGAAGGTCCTAATCACTGGCTCTACCGGGTTACTTGGATCAGCCTTGCATTTTACTGCCCCTCAAAACGTTAAGGTTGCTGGAACTGTAATCAGAAATTATTTAGTCCCCAATGTTGAAGGGGTAGAATACTATGTTGTTGATGTGATGAATTATCGAACTGTTGATAGAGCAGTTCGCATTTTTAGACCTGATGTAATAGTTCATACTGCAGCTCAAGCAAATGTTGATTATTGTGAGAGACACCAACCTGAAGCTCATGATATTAATGTTAAAGGCTCCAAAAATATTATTAAAGCCGCGAATAAATATGGTGCGACTGTAATTTTTTGTTCAACAAATTCGATTTATGATGGTAAGAATCCTCCTTATAGTCACAAGGATGAAGGTAATCCAGTAGATTATTATGGTCAGACAAAAGTTGAGATTGAAAATACTTTAAAGTCAGAAGCAAAATCATGGGTGATTGTCCGTTTAATGACGATGATTGGTTGGAATAATCCAAATGAAAGAACTAATCCAGTTAGCTGGA
>CAZZEB010000015.1:0-11796 GCA_964652495.1 uncultured Gammaproteobacteria bacterium | reverse complement strand
ACCGTCTTCGAGATAGTCGAACAAAGTCGCGACCGGCACGCGCGTGCCGGCGAATGGTCGAGAAAACCAACTGCCGGCGTCCAACCGTCTTAAATCATGGCTATTCCAATCATAAATCGAACCTTTGCCAAAGGCCGTTCGATCCAAATAAACCCCATGATGAACTACAATTTTTCCATCTTTTGACCGATGAACATCCAACTCAATTCCATCAGCGCCCATCTCGATCGCTCCTCTAAAAGCCACCATTGTATTCTCTGGATATTTTTTTGAATGTCCTCGATGCGCAAAGATCTCCACGCAGATAGTATACACCCACCACTAAATCAACGTGATAAAATACATTTAATGTCACTGGATAAAATTACCAAATCCGATAGCGAGTGGAAAAACCAACTAACTCCACAACAATATCAAATCCTCCGCGAAAAAGGCACTGAAGCACCTTTTACTGGAGAATATGTGGATCTTCATGATAATGGGATGTTTACCTGCGCTGCTTGCGGCAATGTTTTGTTTTCTTCAGATACCAAATTTGATTCAGGATCTGGCTGGCCTAGTTTTTACGATGTAGCAAATAATGAAAATATCGAATTACATGACGATTTTAGCCATCGGATGCAGCGAACCGAGGTCAATTGTGCTAAATGCGGGGGACATCTTGGTCATCTCTTTGCAGATGGTCCTGCAGATAAAACCGGCCAACGCTACTGCATCAACTCTTGTGCATTAAAATTTAATCCGAAATAAATTGACATCTAACTCTCATTTAACTAAAATTCTGACCAATGGAATTCTTCCAAGCCAATAATCACTAAATAATCACCTGATAGCGTTTAGCAAAATCTTCTAATTCTTTCACATTACCAAAAGCAATTCGGTCTTGAACCAACTCTTTAGCACTCATCATCTTCGCCGGCGACACCACAAAAGAACCCCACTTTTGATTAACTGCATCCATCGCTTTAACTACATCTTCTTGTTTAGCCACATTTTTAAATAACTCTAATTGAGTCATCCCACCTGGTTGCAAATCAAAACAAGTCACTGCCACTACTCGAACTGGCTTCTTCACTGGACACTGTGACAACACTTTGACCAACTCTTGAAATATATCTCTGGAATCAAAAATCTCTCGTCCCAAAGTTACGCCATGTCCCCAATGTCGTCCATCTCTAAATGACAAACTCAAATGAACTCCCCCAGCTTTATATCCACCTTGCCGCACTCGTGCCCCCATCTTTTCAGTCAGTTTCAACATCACCGGAATCAAGCTTTCAACAGTATCTAATTCTGGCGGTAAAGCAAATGAATTACCAAAACTTTTTCTGTCAAAATCTATGTCATCAATTTCAAAACCCCGCAATCTCAAATACCAATAATATCCATTGATCGATTCAAAAGCTGCTTTCAATTTCCAAATCGGCGCTTGATAAAAATCCCAAATATTATAAATCCCTAACCGATTTAAACGTCGTTCATTCTTATCAGCAATCCCACATAAATCAGTCAACTTCAGCTGTTTAAAAATCTGCTGATAATTAAATTGATTAATCTCATCTAACCCATTAGGTTTATGCAAACCAGCTCCAGTTTTTGCCAAAAACCGATTCGGTGCAATACCGATCGAGACTGTTAACCAATCACCAATCTCTTTTTTAATCCTCTCTTTGATCTCTTTACCCACTGCCAATATTCCCTTATTTTTATACGGTGAAAATTTAAAATCCACCACAAACTCATCAATCGATTTTGGAACCACTACATCAGAATATCGACTCAATAATTTATTTAATCGCAAATGAATAATCCGATACTTCCAAGGATCTGGTGGCAAAACCAATAACTGAGGACAAATCACTCGCGCATCTTTAACCCTCATCCCAGTTTTGATTCCCCATTTTTTAGCCTCAATCGAGGGAGCTAAGATACACCCCCAATTACTGGCATAAGCTGCCACAGCTAACGGCTTTCCTCGTAATAAAGGATTCGCTTGCTGTTCAACACTGGCAAAACAGGCATTTAAATCAATGTGCAATTTATAAGAAGCCGCTGGATTAAAAGGTAAATCAATTAAGCTAGTTTGTTGAGCCATCAGTAATCTCCTCCAATCGCCAAAACAAATTATCGGTATTTAAAACTAATCTCATAAATAAATTTTCGGCCATCACTGAAAAAACATGATACAGAGTTCGACCAGTTCGATAATGATGATGCAATCCCAATTGAGTCACCTCATATTCGCGTTGCCGCCACCGAACTTTTTCCGGAATAATCTTCAATAACTTATGATCAAACTTAAACCAAACTGAAACTGGCTCATTAATTTTTTGAATCATACCCCTACCTTACACCCGAAATATACCCGAAGTCAAGAATTGACTATTGGATTAACTAATCAAGTGATATACTAAGCTTCAGATGAAAACTAAAAACCAAACTCTCAAGCAACTCCTCGATCAATATCAAACCATTTCCGCATTAGATAAAATTAATGCTACTTTAGGTTGGGATCAAAATGTAAACTTACCCGCTGGAGCAGGTGAAGAACGCGCTAGTCAAAGCGCTTTGTTAACCGAATTAGTAACTGAAAAATGGCAAGATCCAAAATTCCAACAACTAATCAAAAAAGTTGAAGAAACTAAATTAACTGATACCGAAAAAGCAGTCGTTCGTAATTTAAAAAGAGCTGGTCAGCTTTATTTTCAAGTTCCTAAAGAAATCATCATTGAACATTCTAAAACCACATCAGAAGCTTTTATGGCTTGGCAAACAGCTCGTAGAAACAATAAGTTTAATGAGTTTCTACCTCATCTAAAAAAGATTATAAAACTAACTCAGATCATTGCTGACCATCTTGGCTACAAAAAAAACCCTTACGATGCACTACTGAATCTTTATGAACCAGATTTAACTACTCAAGATTGCCAACAAATATTCAAAAACCTTCAACCTCGTTTAACTAAATTACTAAAACAAATTCAGTCTTCCAAAAATTACCGTCAATTTCCCAATAATTTAATTGACGAAAAAAATATCTATTCACTAGCCGATCAAGAAAAGCTTTCTCAATATATTATGAAACTAATGGACTATTTACCTGATCGCGGTAGGCTAGATACCTCCACTCATCCTTTTACCACCACCTTAGGTCAAAATGACGTTCGAATCACTACCCGTTATAACATTCATGATTGGCGCGAATCATATACTAGTACTATTCATGAAACAGGTCACGCTTTATATGAACTCGGAGTAAATCCAGATTATTATCACACTCCATTAGAAGGTGGTGTGTCTTTAGGAATTCATGAATCACAATCTCGTTTCTGGGAAAATATCATCGGCCGAAATCCATTATTCTTAGAATTTTTGGAACCAATTTTTAAAACCTTATTTAATGATTCACTCGGATCAGTGGATAGCCAAACATTAGCTTTACTGCTCAATAAAGTTAACCCAAGTTACATCCGCGTTGAAGCCGATGAAGTTACTTATAATCTTCATATTGCTCTTCGTTTTGAAATTGAAAAAGATATGATCAGTGGCAAAATCCAACCCAATGATCTACCAGAAGCTTGGAAAGATAAAATGCAAAAATATCTCGGCATCACTCCCCGAAATAATCGCATTGGGGTACTTCAAGATGTTCATTGGTCATATGGAAGTATTGGCTATTTTCCAACTTATACTTTAGGCAATCTCTACGCTTCTCAATTTACCGCTAAAATGGCTACTGAAATAGATATTGATCATTCTATTTCTAATGGACAGTTAGGAACTATTCTGTCTTGGTTAAGAACCAATATTCATCAACATGGCGGCTTAATTTATCCTAAACAACTCGTCCAACAAGTTACTGGGGAATCTCTAAATTCTGAATATTTCTTAAGATATTTAGAAGACAAATATTCCAAACTATACCAACTCTAATAATTACTGATTATTTGTATCGATCTCAGCTGACATCTCTAGTGACTTTTGTTGTGCTACACCACCTTGTGCTCGATCCACTAATTCTCGATCATCTTCAGCTTTGGCTCGATCTTCTTCCAAAATTTGTTTAACTGCAGATTGTTTGGCTTTTAGATAAGCTACGATTTCAGCTTGTGAGAAACCACCAAGTAGCAAGAATGGCAAAATTCTCGACACCATTGTTTGACCTTGTCGAACTTGATTTGGATCTTGTGAACTCAGATAATTTGTTACTTGATCAATCTGCTGATTCTCACGATTCAACCATTCAACTTTAGTTTCATATTGTCCTGGTGTTTCCATATTTCGGTAATTCTCCACCCATGTTTTTCGAACATCTTCATAGTCACTTAAATTAACTGTTTGAACTGCATTATGCTGTGGCAATACCACTGGTTTAGCTAATTCAACTTTAACCTCAGTTGTTGGAGCTGGTTGTCCTGGTGCGACAGTTACTTGTTGCTTTTCAGCTTGAGCCACTTGAACTGCAGGTTCTGCAGCTGTCAAAATAGCCGAAGCTACTGGATTACCAGCAGTTGCTGCTTGATCAATCTGTTGTCTAACTTGAGAAATCTGTTGTTGCTCAACTGGCGAACTATTTTCAATTTGTCCACCAATATTAGCCAAGACCTGATAAATTTGATGTGTTCTCTCAGGAGCTTTGTGAGACATCAATGCCGCTTCCAATTTCGCAATGTCTGCCATAGTTGGAATTGCCAAATTAGTTAACTGCAAAATCTGATTTGTCTGCTGAGTCCCTGCAGTATTCGTCAAACTTGGTGCTGAGGAAAAGATACTTTCTATCGAACTAGTAATTTGATTTTCTTGATTAACAGTTACATTGATATCTTGCTCTCTTTGATTAAAATCAGCCCCCCGCTGATAATTGCTTGATTCAATTTGCATCGGACTACCAGCACTATCACTAGACTGATTATAATTATTTGTAACTTGAGAGCTGTTTTGTTGGGTTGATTGATTAGTTCGATTTTCAACCTGACTTAAGTTTTGAGACAATGCCTGAGCTAATTCTCCGTCAAAAGCAGACTGATTTTCACTGTTAAGATTAGTTGCTTCGGATCCAGATAATTTATCAAAAGTTGGTAGCGACATCGCTTTTCCAGCTGGAGCACCACTAGTTGGTGATGGCGAACCGCTGGGACGATTAATCGAACGATACCTATCCATCAATGGACCAGGTGCTTTAGCCAAATATTTAATCATATTACTGTCAGTAAATGAAAAGTTATGATAGTAATCCAAGAATATTTTTAATAAAACAAACGGCAAAATAATTACCATCCATAACATTAATAAAGCAATCACATATTCAATAAATGCTGACGGCACATTCACACTATTAGCTTCAGAAATAACCTGACATGGCCCACCCAATAAAATATTAATTGAAGTTGGATAGTACGAGCTATCAGAATTTTCCGGACTTTGGCCATTCAAACCATTAATTTGATCTCCACATGGCAAACCCACAAATGAAGCTTGTTGACCCTCTGCTGATTGGAACGGTTCCTGTAATAAATTAACTGGCGCCGCTGGTGACCAAAGGCTCCAAATAGTGACTAATCCAGCTAATAAAATAGAAAATAATGGCGCATATAATAACCACCGGAAAAATTCACCTGTCCAAACTTTAGCTGTATTCCGTAACGGTTTAAACAAAAACAATACCGGATAAACCGGTGATAAAATAATAAATAACCACAGAATAATTTTCCGAATTATTAGAATTCCAAACATTACATAATAAGTAATCGCTGTCATCCACACCAATAACAAAGAGATAAACGCAGATTCATCATATTTAATTCCGGCTTTTCTAAAACCTTCAAAATTGTTGTAATCAAAGGAAATACTTAATAAGTCTTGAGAGGAGATTGGTCCTTGCGGTCGATTATTTAATAAGAAAAATCCTTGAAAAATATCGACGATCTGATATAAAAATTGAATTAAACTAAAAGATAAAAAGATCAGTAATAAAGTTAAAATAAACCACGGGGCAAACTTTTTAATTGTTAAACTTTGACCACGACTAATAATTATTATTACTGCTGCTGCAAAAACAAATAATACTAGAACTGAGAAAACTACGTTACGAACACCTATCCATACCGGTGCAAAAGGATTAGCTGGTAAGTTATCGCCACCAATTTCTTTGGATGGATCATAATTCTTAGCAACCTCTGGATTATTTGTAGCTTTACCCGGAGCAATCGATGACCATCCGTGATGTCGAATTACCCAATTCAACATATCGGAAGCTCGAGTCGCTATTTTTCCAGCAAAGGTCACATCTTTATCAGGAATCCATTGTCCCTCTGCAGCTGGTGGAGATGTTGGAGATTGCGCTAAAGCAGATGGCACAAATTGCCATCCAAAAACTACAATTAATAACACTAAGAGGGGCAGTACTCTTTTAAACATTTTTGTCTTTAAAATCCTGGCAACTTTAAGATATTTCTTGCCACCAATTGATAAACCGCAAATCCACTAGCTGCTAAAACCAATCCTACGATCGAATAATAAATATAACTTTTCCCTTTAGCTAAGGCAGAGGGATTGCCTTGTGAAGATAAAATCGTATAGCCACCCCAAATAATAAATAACAAAGCTACTCCTCCGATTAAACTCAAACCCATACCATATATATCGCTCGCAAATTGCAGTGGATTACTAGCATTAATACAACCTAAATCAGTTTGGACCGAATTAGCTGGACAAGCAGCCAAAACCTCAGAAGTTGGCATTAAGAAAATCATTACCGCTAATAACAAGCCAAAAATTATTTTACCCATATACTACCTACTCCTAAAACTACCTGCAAAGTTCGAATAATCGCATATGACAAAACTACAACCACTAAACCAATAATGGCAAAAGTTAAAGTACTCTTAGCCTGACTAACCTTTAATTCATCTCCCCCTGAAGTAATAAATTTAATACCTCCTAAAATTATAAAAACTACTGCAGTAATCCCTGCAAAAGCAATTAATGCTGTAATTAAATTTGGCAAGAAATATTCTTTCAAACAGGCTAGACTTGTAGGCTCATTTACATCAGTACAATTCATCTATTCTAGCGTATCAACTGAAGCTGTGAAAAGCAAGTTTAGCACTCGTGAAAAAATGTGAAAAACAGTTAAATCTTAGTTACAATCTGGATTTTCTAGGGTTGGCTTACAATCACTAGTTAATGGATTTTTGCTTCCAGCTACATTAAAAATAGTATTCACAATTACAAATGAACCAATAACTACTAATAACCCGACAATCGCTGCCAGGATGTGCTTTCGAGCAGATTCAACACCCATCTTATCGCCTCTGGACATAATGTATCGAATTCCTCCGTACATTAAATAAATCACCGCTAAAAACCCAGCTAATGGGAACATGTAGTTAATAATTAATTTTGGCAAATTAGTTAAATCACCTTTAGCTGCGTAAGGTGGTGGTGTGTACTGAGCTAACACTGGAGTGGCTAATAATAAGTAACTAGCTGAAATTGATGAAGCAATCGCAATACGCTTGAAATTTTGGGCAGTCATTACCTCCATCAAATCACGTTTTGTTTTAGGTTGTCAAGCAGTTATAATGATCACATGCCACTTTCTACCGCTAACGGCGGATATATTAGAGTTATATTTTTAGTCATTTTAGCACCATTATTACTCTTCTTTTTTCTCAAACCATCTGCCACACCAAGTAACCAAATCACTGATCGACAATGTTATTTAGACCCTACTGGCCAAACCAAAACAGTTAGTTATCAGAATAGTACTTACCGGATTATTAGTGCTAATAGTCCAGTTATCAAAGCCGAAATCTTTGTTATTCCTGAAGGCACCACTGATAGCCGCTATATTCCTGGTAGCAATCATCATTTACAGCCGATCGGTCAAGTCATCACCCCAGAAACCAATCGACCTCATGATGCATATATTCCCATTATTGAAAACAACCAACCACAAATTGAAACATGGAAAACTCCAGAAGCTGCTGGTGTAGAAAATTTACTTTATGTCGATATTACTCCTGATACTTCTAGCCCAGTCGATGGTTATATGTATTTCGATATCTATATTAAAGACGGTACACCAATACCACCATTTATTTTAGATTATTGTAGTGCCAATGGCGCTTACCCTTATCGATCACTTAGTTTCTTAACCAACTCACTAAACCCTCATGATCCGCCTAGTGCATTAAGTCGACAAGATCCTAATCAAGTTTATTCTTTAAACGATCGCACTCCTGCTATGGCTGAAAACAAAACATATTACTTATTTAGTTATGAAGGAATTCCTACCAATCCTGATATCTTCCCTAAATGGCTAAGTTGGAGCGTCACCTACAACTTTCCTCATGGTGAAGTAGAAATTAAGTCAACTAATAAAAAATATAAGCTCTACTATAATGCTGCATCAATTATTGATTACGTAGCAGTTGTTGACCAAGATCCAGCCAGTCCATACAACAGAATTGCTTTTAAATATGTCACCAAAGATTATATTGATCCCGAAAACTTTCAAGGCAAAGATTTAAATACAAATCCGACTGCTACTAATAGTATGCAATTAAAAACTTTTAATATTCGGACTATTTATCCTTGGGGTTGGTGGAGTCCTGAATGTAAGCCCGCTATTTATCTTTATCCAACCCAAACTACCGATGTAAATGTCAAAGTTGATCCGGTTGGATTTTTAACTTATACCGATCCAATATACCCAGAAGAAACAGGCTGGAATATCACTAGCCATCCTAATGGTCAAATAGACTACCAAGGCAAACAATATCCATATCTTTACTATGAATCAAAAATTAATGATCAAGCCATTGAGATTCCTAAAACTGGGTATGTCCGAAAATATCAAGATTTACCAAAACTTTATGATCAGATTCTGCCATTACTAGGTCTCAATGCTCAAGAAATTAAGGATTACAAAGAATATTGGCAGAAATATCTACCTGAAGCGCCATATTATTTTGTTGGTGTCATGACAGAAAAAAATATTGATCAAATAGAGCCAATGACCATCACACCACAACCAGATACCGTCTTAAGAGTTCGACTTTATTACCAACGACTCGAAGAGCCTCGTTGGGTGGCTGAACCCTTATTAACCTCCAAACCACGGCAAGGATTCAATGTTGTCGAATGGGGCGGTATGGTAAAGAATGATCTGAATCATCCTTTCACCTGCTCGCAGTAAATAAGATGTTTTGTCATTCCGGACTTGATCCGGAATCTATTTAAATAAAAAGCACAAAAGAGAAGATTGCTTCGTTCCTCGCAATGACATCTCGCTGCTGGCTGCTGGCTGCTGGCTACAAGATTCTCCTATTCCTAAACACTGCCCGCAACACCTAATAATCTAAACACCGTATTCACAATTACATATGAACCAATAACTACTATCAAACCAACTATCGAATAAATTAATCGCTGTTTAGCAGCAGCTAAACGATTGGCATCACCTGCCGAGGTAATATATTGAATTCCCGACCAAAGCAAAAAGATAACTGCCAGTAATCCAGCAGCAATAAATAACCAATTAATCCCTAATTTTAATAATTTTTCCTGAGCCTGATCAGCTCCAGCTAAAGCACTGGGAATACTACTCGGTAAAGTCGCGGACTGAGTTGATCCTGGCACTTTAAAACCATTCATTAATTTACTCCATTTCCAACATCACTAACTAACGGTGCCGGTGCATTTGGATCAACCGGATGAGGCAACATTGATAATAAATTACCCGCTGGAGCTGCTGGAGTTAAATTAGGATCAACAGTCGGTACTGTTGATACTGCAGGCGACAAAATACCAGCATTTGGATCAACTGGGGAAGTCGCAATAATTGGATTGGCCACAACCGGTGGTTGTTCTACATTTACAGATGGCTCGATTGATGGAGGAATTATTGGCGCGTTCAAATCAGTCACTACGACTGGCGGTTGATCCATTATCGGCTCAGGTTCTGGCATTTGTGGAACCACTGCTTCAGTATTTACCATTGGGACGGATTCAATAGCTGCTGGTTGATCAACAGACGAAGCAGGTACTTCCGGCTGGACAACATTTTCTGAAATAGCTGTCTGTTGACTCAGCACTACAGAGTCCTGGCCTTGATTCGCATTTCCAAGCTGCTGACCGTTAGCCTGCGACTGCTGACTCGCTTTGACAAAACTATACCGATCTTCAGCTGCTACATAATCGATATCTATCGTATCGCCGGCTTTAAATGTTTGATTAATCAAATAAATCGCAATTGGATTCTCAATTACTCTTTGAACTAAACGTCGTAGCGGGCGAGCTCCATAAACCGGATCATAACCTTCTTTAGCTAGTTGATTTAACGCTGCATCGGAAACTTTAATCTCAATATTCTGATCCTTTAACATCTTACCTGTGCTCAGTAATTGCAACTTTGCGATCGCTAACATATTCTCTTGAGTTAACGGTTCAAATGTAACTACTTCATCAAAACGATTTACCAACTCTGGTCGGAAGAATTTTAATAATTCATCCATCAGCATTTTCTGAAGTTCTTTAAAGACCTGTTCTGGTGATTCTTGCGGGGTAATAACTTGCTGATCTTGTGGTTGCTCTTGTCCACCTTCAATCATCTGTTGACCTTCTACTGACTGATCTTGTTGTTCTTGTCCTTCTGCTGGCTGCTGGCTACCGACGACCGACTGCTGACTCTCCTCCGGGATCTCCATTGCCACACCAGCACTGACTTGCCCATCTCCACCTTGCTGCTGGCTACTAGCTACTGTCTGGTGACTCTTCTGCAATTTTTCCTGAATCAAATTACTACCAATATTTGAAGTGGCAATTACTACTGTATTTTTAAAGGAAACAGTATTACCTTTGTTATCAGTTAATCGACCGTCCTCTAGTAACTGCAACAGAATATTGAAAACATCTGGATGAGCCTTTTCAACCTCATCTAGCAACACTATCGAATAAGGTTTTGTCCGAACTGCTTCTGTTAATTGACCACCTTCCTCATAACCAACATAACCTGGAGGAGCTCCCAACAACTTAGCGACCTCATGCTTCTCCATATATTCCGACATATCTAACCGAATCATGGCATCAGATTTACCAAATAAAATTTCAGCAATAACTTTGGCCAATTCTGTTTTTCCGGTTCCAGTTGGACCTAAGAAAATAAATGAAGCTATTGGTCGATTAGCATTTGCTAACCCGATTCGACCCCGGCGAATCGCCTCAGAAACCGCTTTAACCGCTGGCTCATGATTAATAAACTTCTCATGAATCAACTCCTCCATATGTAACAACTTCTCACCCTCTTTTTCAGTTAATTTAGTAATCGGAATTCCTGTCCAACGGGAAACAACATTTTGAATATCTTCTGGTCGAATCTGAACATCTGTTCTTTTCCCTGCTGCTTGAGCTAGCTTAACTTCTGCTGCAGCTTCATCCATCAAATCAATCGCTTTATCTGGCAAAAATCTCTCACCGATATAGCGCTTAGATAATTTAACTGCAGCAATAATCGAATCAGGTAAAAAGGTTACTCTGTGAAACTTTTCATACTTAGGTTGCAAAATTTTGATCATCTCAATTGCTACATCTTCAGCTGGTTCTTCACAAAAGATCGGTTGGAATCGTCGTTCAAAAGCTCGATCCTTTTCAAAATATTTACGAAATTCAGAGGTAGTTGTAGCACCGATAATTTGAATTTGACCTCTTCCTAAATATGGCTTAATAATATTTGAAGCATCCATTGTTCCATCACTAGCACCAGCTCCCATTAATGTATGAATTTCATCGATA
>CAZZEB010000014.1:12921-13153 GCA_964652495.1 uncultured Gammaproteobacteria bacterium | reverse complement strand
GGTAATGATCACCCCAATAGTTTAATTGCTCCAAAACAAGTCAAGGAAGATGGTGAAATTCAAGAATCAGTAACTAATTTGCCGACTGTGGTTCGGGCTATCCAAGAGTATTGGTTTGGTCAAAAGAGTAGTTATCAACAGTATAAAATTGAAGGAGATCAACCAACTGTTGTTGAAGCTGTTTACGGGGCAGCCTGGTTAATTAACAGAGAGCTATTTTTGAAGGCAGGCG
>CAZZEB010000014.1:614-12911 GCA_964652495.1 uncultured Gammaproteobacteria bacterium | reverse complement strand
CAACACCTTCCAATATTGCGACAATTCTTGCGCAACAGAGAGCTATTTTTGAAGGCAGGCGGATTTGATAAGAAGTTTTTCTTATACTATGAAGATATTGATTTTTGTAGACGATGGCAAAATTTAGGGAATCAGATTTGGTATTTACCATCAATTTTAGTAAAACATCAATTAGGGGCAAGTAGTAAAACTGTTAAACGATCTAAACTAAATAAGTGGCAACGGCAATTGGCATTGTTTTGGCCGGTCAGAGCTAGTGGTAGTCAATATTATTTAGTTGATAGCGGTATTAAATATTTTGGTTTTTGGAAGGCGTCGTTAATAAAATTAATTATCATTTTTGGGCAGAAATTAAAAAATAAATGAAAAATATAAAGTTAATTATTTTTGTAATTATTAGCTTGTTGATATATGGCTGGCTATCTTTGCCTTATTATTCTGGTGATGTTAAAAACCATTTAACTTGGTCAAACAGCATATTAACTGAAGGGAGTTTTGGTCTATATGACCGGAAATTTGTTAACTTTTTTGATCCTAATTATCCACCTTTAGCGATGCTGGGTTTTACAGCTGGTTTATGGATTTATCGATTATTAGCAGATGTTATATCTTGGCTAAATCAAGTATTGCCGGTATTTCCATCAAGTATTGTTTGGTGGTGGCAATGGGAAAATGTTCAAATGGCTTGGCTAAAGTTTCCCGCCATTTTATCTAGTGTTGGTATGGGAGTTGTTGGTTGGCAATTAGCTAAAAAATTAGAGATAAAACAACCCTGGATAATGTTAGTGATATTAGTCTTTAATCCGATGGTGATTTATTTGTCGGCAGTATGGGGACAGATAGATGTTTGGCCAATTTGGTGGTTATTAGTCGCCATTAATTTGTTGTTGGATAGAAAATATTTTTGGTCGGGAGTAGCAATTGGTTTAGGACTATTAGCTAAACAATCATTAATTGTTTTAGTTGTACCACTGGTAATTTATTTTTGGCATCTCCGACAACTCAAGAAATTCTATTTGTGGTTATTAGGTGGAATAGTAATTGGTTATTTGCTTTATTTGCCTTTTGTTGGTTTATCACCACTAGTGATGATTAATCAATATTTATATAATTTTAAAAATGTTCCACCAGTAGCGGCAGATAATGCTTTAAACTTATGGGCAATTATTACTAATTTTCAAAAAGTTGGCGATAATGCTACTTGGTTTGGTTTAACTTGGGAGTGGTGGGGAAGACTTGGATTTATCGCCTTAGCAGCCAGTCCAATTTATTGGTTAATACGAAAACCATTTTCTTTGGGTCAACTATTAGCTGTTTTAAATTGTTTAACTGTGATGTTTTTCTTTGTTTTGACTCGAATGCATGAGAGGTACTTAATTCCAGCGATTATTTTTGAAAGTATTTTAGTGATGATTGATAAAAGATATTGGCCAGTATTAATTTTTATGACCATTTTTCATGGGATTAATTTGTATCAAGGGATGCATGAGCCAAGAATTGAATGGTTGGAGATGCTAAATCAGAATTATCAGATATTAACAGTATTGATAATTATGTATGCTGTGGTTGGTATCTATAATTGGTGGTTGACAGCTCAGGCGTTTAAGTCGACAGTAAGGATAAATGAAAAAAATTAATTGGTGGCTTTTAACTATTGTAACTGTAGCTTTGGTCTTACGATTATGGCAACTAAATCAAGTTCCACCGGCATTGTTTGGTGATGAAATTGATGTTGGATATCAAGCTTACTCCTTATTAAAGACAGGCCGAGATCTTCAAGGCCAATTTTTACCATTTTATATTCATTCTTTATCTGAGTACCGAGCTCCTTTCTTAATCTATTCAACTGTTCCAACTGTAGCTGTTTTTGGGTTGAATGAGTGGGGAGTGCGATTACCAGCGGTTATATGGGGCATGATTTCTTTGTTTGGCATGTATTTGTTAACTAAGCGATTATTTAACGAAAAAGTTGCTTTGGCAGTTGCTTTAATGGTGGCTATTACCCCCTGGCATCTTCAATATTCACGCGCTGCTTTTGAAGTGACTATGTTAATGAGTTTTATTGTTTGGGGGAGCTTATGGTTTATTAATCATTTGAAACAACCCAAACAATTAATAGCTGCGGGAGCAATTCTAGGGTTAACTCCATATATTTACAGTACAGCTGTAGTATTTGTGCCGTTATGGGTAATGTGGTTAATTTTTGTTTATCGTCACGAAATCTTTAATAGAAATTATTTTAAGAAAATGCGGTTAGTTTTTGGATTGACGGTAGCAGCAATTGTAATTGTTGGTTTACCAGCTGTTTATTCGATGTTAACAGGTGTGGCGAGGGAAAGATTTAACACCATTAGTATTTTTCAGGATACGGTTTTAATTGATAAATTAAATTTAGCTCGCAAGGGGAGTGAGTATATTGACCTATCAGGTCAGAAGCAAACTTTAAATACTCAAATTGAGTATCTATTTTATAATAAACCTCTAGTTTTTGGGCAGGTCTTTAGTCAGAATTATTTTCAAGCGATATCACCCTATTTTTTGTTTGCTTACGGAGACCCGATATTTAGACATCATATTCAAGAGATGGGGATGTTGTATTTTATTCAGGCTTTGTTGTTAATAATTGGAGTTGGTTATTTGATTAAAAGTGATGATAAAAAAAATGCTTGGTTAATTTTCGGTTGGTTATTATTGTCGCCAATCCCTTCGGCTATGACTCAAGGCGGGGGGAATCACGCCACACGATTATTTTTGATGGTTCCACCACTAATGTTTCTGACAGGTATTGGATTTGAGAGAGTAATTGGTTTTCGTTGGAAAGGCCGATACTTAGCAATTTTGGCTGTGAGTGGTTTATTACTGGTTCAAACTGTTTTTTATCTACATCGTTATTATCTTCATTATCCGATTGAAAGTTGGAGATGGTGGCATGTTGGATTTAAGGAAGCTATGACTGAAGTTGCTAGTCAGCAAGAGCAGTATCAAACAGTAATTATTAATAATAGTTACGAACCATCATTAATTAGATATCTTTATTTTACTGGCTATGATCCAGCTGTTTTTCAGCAACAATTTGAAGGTGATAAATCGCTAACTAATGTTGTTTCAGGTATTGATGGGTTTAAATTGGGACAGAAATTAGTTTTTGGACAGATTAATGATGAGGGTAAAAAGCGTGGCGGGCTGAAAGATCTAGTTAAACCTGGTGTCTTGTATTTAGCATCGGCTAGGGATGATACTGAAGATCAACGGATGGAAGATTTTAAGATTATTAAAACAATTTATAATCCGTTAGGACAACCAATATTTTATTTGATATCAGGGAATAAATGAAGAAAATTAATAAATGGTTACTGATAATTTTAATAGTTGGAGCTTTATTGCGATTGGTGGCGTTAGATCAATTGCCGATTGGAGTTAGTGGCGATGAAATTCAGCAAGCTTATTCAGCATATTCAATTCTAAAAACTGGTAGAGATGAGTGGGGTGAGTTTTTACCACTATTTCCTCGAGGGTATGGTGATTATAAACCACCGATTCTAATGTATTTACAGGTTCCAACTGTGGCTATATTTGGGCTTAATGAGTGGGGTATGCGTTTGCCAACTGCTTTATTTGGTGTGTTATTAATTTGGTTAGTTTATCGGATTATTTTAACTTGGTTTGATAATCAGCGAATGGCGTTAATCGTGGCTGGATTATTGGCAATTTCCCCTTGGGGCATAATGTTGTCGAGGACAGCTTTTGAAGGCGGAATTGGTGTTGTTTTATTGGCCTTAGGTGTTTGGGGATTAAGTCAAATTAAAAATGGTAAATGGTGGTTGGTGGCAGCGATTAGTTTGGGATTAAGTTTATATAGCTATCACTCTTTTAAGTTAGTTGTTCCGGCTGCAGTAGGGTTATTGTGGTTAATTAATTGGAAGCAATGGCCAATAAGAAAGATGGCATTAATCTGTTTGATTGTCGGAATTATGGCTTTGCCAATTGCTATAAATAATCAAAAGACTAGTAGTCGGTTAGCTGATGTTGGAGTGTTTAGTGTGATTAAAGATGATTCAGAAGAACTGCGCTATCGAAAGATTGAGTCTCCGTCACCAGCAACTTGGGGGAGAGTTTTTGATGGTAAATATGTCTTCTTAGGAGAAAAAATATGGTCGAATTATATTCAATATGCTAATTTATCTGCTTTTTTTGGAGGGAATAGACCAGATGCTAGCTATTTAAATTTCCCGACTATGCCGTTGCTTTATCCAATTGAATTAATATCATTTTTAATTGGTATGTGTTGGTTAATGACTGCCAATAAAAGGATTGGTTTATTGTTATGAGCCTTAATTATTTCCGCGCCGTTAGCGGCAATTTTGACACATGGTGGGATTGCGGTTAATCGGGCGGTTAGTTTTTTGCCTTGGTTAATAATCGTGTCGGGAATTGGTATAGCTAAACTTTTGGATTACTGTTTAGATTACAAATGGAGCAAGAAATGGGGTCAGTGGCTAGTGCTGTCTGTATTTATCATAAGTTTGATTCAATTTGGTTATCACTATGTTTATCACCTGCCAAATTTAACTATCGAGCGACAACGTTGGTCTATTAGTGAAGTTTTTAAACAATTAGATCAAAGAGATCAGAATTATGCTGAGATTGTGATGAGTAAAAGTTTTGGACAACCTCAAATTTGGGTGGCATATTACAGTAAATGGGATCCTGCAGATTTCCAGCGACAATCCAAAGCTTGGCTGAAATACGAAACAGAGGGGAAGCGCTATGTTGACCAATTAGGTGAGTATCGATTAGGTACATACGAATTTAGAGATTTATCTTGGAACGATCTACGCTTAGAAAAAGGGGTATTAGTAGCTGGATCACCAGGTGATTTTCCTAAAAATGCGAAAACTTTATGGACAGTTGATAATAATCGTGGCCGAATGCTTTATCAGTTGGTAGAAACTGATGTTAATCGTGATATCACACAATAAAGTAAGCTACAATAAGATATACCATGGTTAGATTGAAACAATTTATTAGTCGTTATCGCTATGTGTTATTAGTGCTTTTGTTGATCATTCCAGCTTTTTGGGTGGGTCTAAAACCTGGAATTTGGTCAATGCATGACTTCCATACGTTTCGGCAGTTTGAATATGATAAATGTTTAGCAGATTGGCAATTGCCATGCCGTTGGACTCCAGATGCGACATTTGAGTATGGTCAACCGACCTTTAATTTTTATGCCCAATTAGTGTATGCCCAAGGAGAGATTTTAAGATTATTCGGTTTATCGGTGATCGATACTATCAAATGGCTATTTATATTATCGCTAGTTTTCTCGGCTTTAAGTATGTATTTGTTAGCCAAAAAGGTATGGAAAGATCAGCTAGCAGCTGTAGTAGCAGCTGTTTTTTATATCTATGCTCCATATCGGGCGGTTGATGTTTATGTTAGAGGGGCTTTGCCTGAGGCCTGGGGTTTTGTTTGGTTTCCACTGATTTTATATTGGTTTGAAGATTATTTGGAGACTAAACGGTGGCGTTCCTGGTGGTTAATGGGGCTTTGTTTAGCGGCGCTTATTGTGACACATAATCTATCAACTTTAATGTTTGCAGTGGTTGTTGGCTGGTGGATGTTATATCGAATTTATTTGTTTAACGCTTGGAAATTGGTGCCAAAATTATTGGCAGTGGCGCTGGTCGCTTTTGGCTTGTCCTCATTCTATTTGTTGCCAGTTATTTTTGAATCAAAATTAGTGGCAGTGGCTAATACTGCTGCTGGGTTTTATGACTACAATAATCATTTTGCGACAATCAGACAATTATTAATTCAAAGAATGTGGGGATATGGTGGATCCGGTTGGTGGGATAATGATGGCTTAAGTTTTTCAGTTGGTCATTTGCATTGGGTTTTACCAATATTAGGTATTATTTGGTTGGTTAGAGAAAGACGAGTTAGACTTAAATCAACTTTAACTTTAGTAGTTTTATTGAGTCTTGGCTGGTTAGGATTATGGTTAACCCACAATAAATCTGTTTTAGTTTGGCAATTATTGCCAGGGCTAAAATTCATTCAATTTCCTTGGCGATTTTTAGGAGTTAGTGTTTTTTGTTTCTCTTTAGTGATTGGAGGTATGGTGTTGGTTATTCGAGCTCCTAAATGGAGGATTGGTCTCGCTAGTTTAGGTGTTTTAGCGGTAATTGGCGTAAATATTAGTTTCTTTACATCTGATCAATGGCTGACATATTCAGATAAGGAATTATTTGAAGGAGAGAATTGGGTTCGGCAAACATCTTCATCAGCAGGTGATTATTGGCCAGCAGTAGCGGAAAAGATTCCTGAAAAAACAGCACCTAAAGCTCCGATCTTTAAAGATGGTGATGCCGCTGGAACGGGTAGAGAAATTATTAAAAGAAGTGATCACGCAGTCTATGAAGTAAAGGTTGGTACAACCAGTGCGGAAGTTAGTTTCCCAATTGTTAGTTTTGCTGGTTGGAGTGGTAAGGTTAATGGTCAACATCAAGAATTTTATCCTTCCGGCGAGTTCGGGTTATTAACTACGAGATTAACTCAAGGTGAGTACTTAGTGCAGATGGAATTTAAAAATACTTTTATTAGAACATTTGGTAACTGGGTATCTTTAACTAGTTTAGTTATTTGGTTAGTAGGTTGGTTATATAGCAGTGGATATCTCCAGAGACTTAAGTTCTCAATAAGGTCAAAATGAAATTACAAATAAAGTGGTGGGGTTGGTTAATTCTGATTTTAGTTGTTGGTGCTGTGGTGCGTTTTGGATGGTTTGGTCAATCGCCGCCTTCTTTGAATTGGGATGAAGCTTCTTTAGGTTATAACGCTTATTCAATCGCCTTAACTGGTAAGGATGAATGGAATCGAATTTTACCAATTAGTTTTGAGGCCTTTGGAGATTACAAATTACCAGTTTACATTTATGCCAGCGTGCCTTTGATTATGATTTTTGGTTTAAGTGAATGGTCAATTCGATTAATTTCAATGTTGGCTGGAGTAGCCAGTATTGGCTTGGTTTATCTGATCGGATATCAATTATTTAATGATCGGAAAATCGGATTAGTAGCTGCGGGTTTAATGGCGATAAGTCCTTGGGCGATATTTTTCTCGAGAGCAGCGTTAGAAGCTAATTTAAGTTTAAGTTTAGTTTTAATGGGAATTTATGCGTGGCTATTAGCTAGGACTAAACCATCGGGTTGGGTGATCGGAGCGATTGGCTTTGGTTTGAGTTTGTTTACCTATAATTCAGCACGGGTGGTGGTGCCGTTATTAATCAGTGGGTGGTTAGTGATTAGCTGGAATAAATTAAATTGGCGTTTACCACAATTTTGGTTAGCTGGAGTAATCTTGATGGTTACTGTTGGTTTTGCGGGTTATCAGGGAATTGCTCAAGATTCCAGTGCTCGATATTATTGGGTATCAATTATTGATCAAGGAGCGATTAATTATTTAAATGAATCGCGCGGTTTGAATCATTGGCCATTGGGATTAGAAAAACTAATTTTTAATCGCTATGTTTATTTTACCCAACACTTTATAACTAATTATTTAAGTCATTTTGGAGTTAATTATTTATTTTTAGAGGGTGGCAGTAATTATCAATTTTCTGTTCCTGGGTGGGGTATGTTGAATTGGTTTGAAGCGCCATTGATATTATTAGGATTGTGGCAAATTTGGAGACTAAAGAAAATTCGCTGGTTCATTTTGGGTTGGTGGTTGCTGGCGCCAATTGCTTCAGCTGTAACTAGGGAAGCTCCTCATCCACTTCGTGATATTTATCAATTAGGTGCTTGGCAATTAATTGCTGCAGTTGGTTTTTGGCAGGCAATTAATTGGTTGAGTTCTAAAAAATTACAGATAGTTAGTGGTTTATTAGTCATGGGGTTGGTCGGTTATTTTGGTTGGTATTTTTATAATTATCTAAATATATATCCAAAACAGAATTCACAATCTTGGCAATACGGGATGGAACAGATGGTAACTTGGATTGAGCAGAGATCGGATGAGCCAATATATGTTAGTAAGCGTTATGGAGAACCACATATATTTTATTTGTTTTATAGTCAGTATGATCCAGCTAAATATCAATCAAATCAGTCCTTAGTTAGATATAGTCAAACAAATTGGCGTTGGGTTGATCAATTGGATGGGATAAAATTTATTAATGATTGGGAAGTTGTTAAAATAACCTCATCAATAAATGAGGGGTGGTTAATCACCTCGCCCGGTAATTATCCGGAAAACAAAGAGATTGTTGATCAGATTAAATTTCAGGATGGGAGTGTGGCTTTGGAACTAATTAAATTATGAAGATGAAGATATTTAAAAAATTTATAGTCGTATTTTTGATTGTCATATCTTTGACTTTACGCTTGTGGGATTTACCGAGTAATCCACCGGGATTAACTTGGGATGAAGCTGCTTTGGGGTATAACGCTTATTCATTACTGAAAACAGGTCGAGATGAATATGGGGCTTTTATGCCAGTCAATTTAAGATCTTTCGGTGATGATAAACCTGCTATCTATGCTTACTTAACAATTCCGTTTGTGGCGATATTTGGTTTGAATGAGTTAGCAGTTCGATTACCGTCAGCCTTAGCAGGTGTATTGTCAGTAATATTGAGCTACTTAATAGTTCGGCGATTGTTTAAATCTATTTGGATAGGTTTTTTAGCAGCGTTAATGTTATCGATCTCGCCTTATATGTTGCAGTTCTCTAGACCTGCTTTTGAGGCTAATTTAGCCTTAACGTTGAATCTTTTAGCCTTTTGGGCTGTTCTAAAAGTTAAGGAGAATCAGCGCTGGTGGGTTTTGGCTGGCGTTTCAATTGGGTTATCAATGTTTACTTATCAATCTTCTCGGTTGTTTTGGCCTTTAATGTTGATGTGGGTAGCTTGGATGTATCGATTAAATTGGTGGGGGATTTGGCGACAAGTTTGGTTTAAAGTTTCCGCAGCAATTATCGGCATTACTTTTGGATTATTAATTATGACGGTTGTAGTCATGGGACAGGGTAATCGTTTAGCAGCATTAAATGTTTTTTCATATGATCAGCCTACTGAGCGAGTTGAGATGTTTGCGAGAGAGCATCGTACAAGTATCTCTGACCCAGGTTTTGAAGTCATACATGGACAATGGTGGGCAGATGTTCGTGGGTTATTTGAAAGAGGTTTAATTTATTTTTCTCCAAAAGTTTGGTGGGTAGAGGGTGATAGTAACCAACGTTCTCGAGTTCCAGATTTAGGAATTTTAGCTTACTATTCTATATTTTTGTTACCGTTGGGTTTGTATTGGTTAATTCGACATGACGGGAGAATAGCTAAATTAATTTTGGGGTGGTGGTTAATTGCAGTAATTCCGGCGATGTTGTCACGTGATTTATTAAATTCACTCAGATCTTTAAATACAGTTTGGCCAATTTCGATATTAGAAGCTTTGGGGGTTATAGCAATATTTCAATCAATTCATTCGAAGCGGATGTGGTTAAAAGTTTTTGTTGGTTTGATAGTGGGTGGTGTGATCTTGGCAAATGGGATAATTTACTTAGATCGATATTATATCCATGCACCGATTAGTTATGATAAGTATTGGTTGTCGGCTTATAAGCCCATGTATCAGGAATTAGCTAAACTTGATCTAAATAAATATGATCGAGTTAGAGTGAGTGATGGCTTTGGCCAACCATATATTTATTATCTGTTTTATCAGGGATATGATCCTGCAAAATATCAAACAAGGGCTAAGTTAGATCAAGCTGGTGTTGATGTTGGATCTGTAAAACAGGTTGATAAATTAGAGTTTGGTTGGGTGGACTATCATTTCGAGAGATTTCAAAAGAATAGTTTAATTGTGGCAACAGAATCAGATATTAGTACAGATCAAGTTGCCGAGCAGCCGAATTGGAAAGTTTTATCAGAGATAAAATTTGCTAATGGACAGATCGCTTTTCGAGTTATTGAGATACCGTGATAAGGGACAAGGGATAAGTGAAAAGTGAAAAGTGAAAAGTGAATGGTAAGTAAGAGTTAATTGGGGGGTAAATAATGACATGAAAAAAATTGATTGGTGGTTAATTGTCATCTTAATATTAGCAGCAACTTTACGGTTGGTAATGTTGGATAAGTACCCTGTTGGGATTAATTCCGATGAAGCGGCATTGGGATATAATGCCTACTCTATTATTCAAACTGGTAAAGATGAATACGGTGAGTTTTTACCAATGGCTTTTAAATCTTTTGGTGATTATAAGCCGGGATTATATGTCTATTTTACAATCCCTTTTGTTGCCTTATTAGGATTGAATGAATGGGCGGTCCGTCTACCCTCAGCTTTATTGGGAATTGCTACAGTATATTTAATATTTTTACTTAGTCAAAAATTGTTTAATTCTCGAGCGGTTAGTTTATTAGCAAGCTTGATGTTAGCAATCAGTCCTTGGCATTTACATTTTAGCCGAGGAGGATGGGAAACTAATGCTGCTACTTTTGGAATAGTCTTAGGGGTTTGGGCTTGGTTAAAAGCTTTAGAAAACTCAAAATGGTGGTGGGTGTCTGGCGGAGCATTTTTAGCATCAATGTATTTATATCAGAGCCCGAGATTAGTTGTTCCGGTTCTTATATTAGGTTTCGCAATTTATCATTGGCGACGACTATGGTCTACTAAAAAACAATTAATTTGGCCAATTATTGGATTAGGCTTATTAACAATTCCTTTAGCAAGTCAATTTATTTTTGGGGGTGGAACGGCTCGCTTTAACGGATTATCTTTTACCTCTGATTTAGGGCCAAAATCACGGTTGGAAGAACTTCGTGGAGAACACCAATCAGAAAATGGCCTATGGGCGAAGTTATTACATAATAAGGTTACTGCTTACGGACCAGCATTTTTAGAGCATTATTTAGATCATTTTGATAGTCAATTCTTATTTATTAATGGTGAGGAAGTGATTAGACATCGCGTTCCTGAGACCGGTCAGTTTTATCTGTTGAACGCTATTTGGTTAATAGCTGGAATTATCTTTTTAAGTCGATCAAATATTAAAAATAAATTTTTAATTGTTTGGTGGATTTTAGTTGCGCCTTTAGCTTCAGCAATGACGTTCCAAACTCCCAATGCTTTGCGAAGTCTAAATATGGTTATTCCGATGACTTTGGTAATGGCTTATGGGGCTATTCAGTTATTTAAGTTGCTAATGGTGAGACCAGCTGTTAATTGGCGGATTTATAGAATATTATCTGCTACTTTATTGGTGATTGTTGTTTTATTTAGTAGCTTTGAATTTGTTAGATATATGGAAAGCTACTATTTGCGATATCCATATCGATGGCCAATTGCTTGGGAGTACGGTTTTAAAGAGATGATAGGAAAATTAGAAAAGTATCAAAATAAATATGACCAAATTATTATTACTGATCGTTATGATCAACCATATATTTTAGTTTTGTTTTACAGTAAATATGACCCCTCAAAGTATCAACCACAAGCTAAGTTAACTGAGCGGGATAAATTTAATTTCGGGACAGTTAGAGGTTTTGATAACTTTCAATTTAGAGCTATTAATAAAGATGAGGTTAGTAAACAAGAAAGGACATTGTACATCGGTACTGCTCAAGAAATTACTAATCAATCAAGAAAAATCGATCAAGTTAATTTTCCAAATGGAGAGCCAGCCTTTATTTTTAGTGAATAATTATGAAAATATCAGCCGCAATTGCGACATTTAACGAAGAGGATAATATTGGGCCTTGTTTAGAGTCTGTCGTCAATTTAGTTGATGAAATAGTTGTTGTTGATGGGTCTTCTACTGATCGGACAGTTGAGATTGCTAAAAGTTTCGGAGCAAAAGTTGAAATTCGTCCGAACCATCCGATCTTTCATATTAATAAACAGCGGTCTTTTGATTTAACCAATGGTGATTGGATTTTATATTTAGATGCTGATGAAAGAGTATCACCTGCTTTAGCCAAGGAGATTAAACAGATTATTGCCATGTCTGATCAAGAGTTAGAACAATATCAGTTGAAATTAAAGAATCGCCGGTTGTTTTTAAGACATCAAATGTTATTAGATGATCGGGATGGTAGAGTTGGTGATTTAGATGGTCAAACAAACGCTTTTTTTATTCCTAGATTGAATTTCTTCTTGGGAAAATATCTCAGATATGGAGGTGTTTATCCAGACGGAGTTATTCGATTATTCCGAAAAGGTAAAGCTTACTTACCATGTAAAGATGTTCATGAACAGATGGTTGTTAGTGGAAAAGTTGGCTGGTTGGATCATG
>CAZZEB010000014.1:0-604 GCA_964652495.1 uncultured Gammaproteobacteria bacterium | reverse complement strand
ATTTAAAAGGTATTTAGATAGAAATAGCAGCTATATTGATTTGATAGCGAATCAACTATCAGAAAGAAAGTTAGCTAAGAATTTAGTTACTATTATTGACTATAACTTAGTTAAACCAATTGATTGGTTATTAAAAACATTGTTCCGACATAAGGGAATCTTAGATGGTTGGCAAGGGATAGTTTTTTCCATATTCAGTTCTTTAAGATTTCCGAGAGCTTATTGGCGATATTGGAGTAGTTTTCGATAATTGTGAGAGAATAAAAAAATGAAAGTAGCGATCAACTCAACACCATTATCTACTGGACATGCCGGGCGAGGTATTGGCTTTTATACAAAACATTTATTGACTGAATTAAAGAAGCTAGATGTTGAGATCCAAGAGTTTAGTAGTTTAGATGAAGTTAAATTGGCAGATGTAATTCATTTTCCTTTTTTTGATATTTCTCGCCGAAGTTTGGAGTGGAAATATTCATTGCCAACAATTGTGACTATCCATGATTTAATCCCGGTTAAGTTTTATGAACATTATCCATTGGGTATTAAGAATGGATTAAACTGGCAGTGGCAAAAACGAGCGATCAAAAATATAGATCAAATAATT
>CAZZEB010000013.1:0-13198 GCA_964652495.1 uncultured Gammaproteobacteria bacterium | reverse complement strand
CTATGTTTTGGTTTTGGAAAAAAAAGACCGAGCAGGCTACAGCTCCTACAGTTCCTAGCAATGGTTATAAAGTTTTAATTGCTGAAGATGAACCAGTTCTTCGCGATAGTTTAGTCACTACGTTTAAAAACGCAGGTTTCGAAGTAAGTGCTGCAGCAGATGGGGAACAAGCGATTCAGATTGGTCCTACTTTTAAACCTAATATTATTTTATTAGACATTTATATGCCAAAATATGATGGTTTAACAGTTCTAAATCAATATAAACAAGATCCTAACCTACGCAGCATACCAATTTTAATGTTAACTAATGATGCGAGTTCCTCCAAAATGCTCGCTGCTCAACAGCAAGGATCAGCTGGTTATTTAATAAAATCGAATACAGAATTAAGCGAAGTTGTCAGTCGTGTTAAACAAACATTAAATATTTAAACCAAGCTAACCTCGCCTTGATGCGCAGGTGATCCAGATAAAGGTAATTCAAACCAAAAATTACTACCTTCGTTTTCAATAGACTCAAAACCAATTTTGCCCCCAGACTTTTCAATAATCTCTTTAGCTAAATATAACCCTAAACCTGTTCCATCTGGAACATCTTTGACCACATTATCTGCTCTAAAAAAACGGCTAAAAATTCGTTGCTGTTGATCCTTGGGAATACCTACCCCCTGGTCTTCTACTATTAGTTTTAAGGTTGAATCTTGTCGAATCAAAGAAATTTTTATTTCCTTTCCATCAGCTGTGTATTTAATCGCATTACTTAATAAATTGCTAACTACTTCCCGGATCAATTTCTTATCAACAGCAATTTCTGGCAATCCTTCAGCAAATTCTGTTTTTAGTTTAAGATGTTTTTGTTCTAATCGACGGTGATAATTATCTGTCACACTTTTAATTAAAACGATCATATCTGTTGGCTCAGGAACCACAGATAACCTTCCCGATTCCATACGGCTAATATCTAACAAAGCATTTACCAACTCAATCATTCGTTCATTAGAAACATCGATTCTCCCTAAATAAGACATCTGATCATCAGTTAATCTGCCGACACTCCCTGTTTTTAATAACTCTATTTGCCACTTAATTGCTGATAACGGAGTTCTCAATTGATGTGATGCCAAAGATACAAAATCTGTTTTCATTTGATCGACCGCTTTTTGCTGAGTAATATCTAATACTGTCCCTAAAAACCCCTCCACTTGACCAGTTACAGCTTGTTTTATTCTAGCTTGACCAAACATCCATGACACACTCCCATCTGGACGAGTAAACCTAAATTCCACACTCAAAGGTTGATGATTCTTGAGCGATTTCTCCCATTCGTTAAATACATGATCTCGATCCTCTTTATATATCGCCTTTTGCCAACCATCTCCTAAATTTTCTTCCAAACTTAGACCTGTCAACTGTATCCACTGATCATTAACATAGGTACATTTTCCACTCTGATCTGCTTCAAAAATACCAACTGGAGCTTGATCGGCTAATGTTAAAAATCTTTGCTGACTATCTTTTAAACGGTGCTGGAATAATCTTTGCTGAAAAGCATTGGAAACCACTCCAGCCATTGATTCTAACAACGCCACTTCCGATGGATTCCATTTACGAACTTTCGAGCACTCATCAAAACCAATAAAGCCATAAAACTTCTGTTCCACAATCAAAGGTAAAATTAAAATTGATATTATTCCTTGTGGCTGTAAAACCTGATAAACATCCTCAGGTAAATTACTAATATCCTCAGAAAAAATTCTTCCTTCGGATTCTAATAGTTTAGGAAACGAGGGAATCAAACTAAAAGGCACATTTTTCAACTGATCGATCTGAGGAGATATATTATGGTTACACCATTCAAACGTATTCGATGTCATAGAGCCATCTTCGTTATTTTCAAAGATATAAACCCGACTAACTCCCAAATATTCACCAATCTTATTTATTGCTTCTTGAATTGAACTGTCAAACTTATCAGCTACTATTAATAACTGAGACACTTGAGCAATCAACTTTTGTTGATTTAAATTATCCATTAACCAACCTTGCTGCCGATCAGTCTCTACCATCCGACTGACAAATTGACCCATTAACTTAATAAATGCCAAATCTGATTCATCAAAGGGTTTTTGTCTAGGAGAGCTAGAAGAAAAAGTCAGCGTTCCATAAACCTTCCCACTTACTTTAAAAATCAAACCAATAACTGATTCGAATTTTAAAGGAGGTTCGAAATCATTACTTGCATACTCCGTATGGTTTATATTTTCAATCGCTATGGAGTCATGATGCTCAGAAAGTATACTTAGACTTGTTTTTACTAATTCTCCCGTTTGACCAACAGATAAATTCTCAGTTTTACCAGCTAAATAATTGATAGTATATTTATCAGCATCAATTTTAGATATTAAACCTAAATCAGTAGATAATAACTCGTTACCCAAATCCAATAATTTAGTAATTAAGTTATCGATACTAACATCAGCAATCTGACTTGTTTCATATAAACGTCTGATCTGAGTTGCTAGAGTTTCAGCCTTCTTCTTTGCTTGAATCGCACTACTAATATCTGTCCCATATATTCTCAGTTCACGAGGATTATCTACTAACACAACTGACTGCTGAAAACTTTTATCATCTATTTCAATCTCTAAATCAGTAGTCAGAGAATAATCTAACTTTCCTTGTGATAAATACTCACTAACCATCTTTAAAAAAGGATGGTCAAGTTTTTTATCACTTAAATCTGGAAACAGTTTCTGCGCTGCCGGATTTAAAACAATTTCATTGCTATCTAAAAAATAACTAACTACTGGATTGGGATTAGTTTCTGGAAGCGAGACATGGGCATGATCTGACATATCCTTATTATTTCATCTCTAGGAATATAAACCAACCCAACATATTTTAAATATTAAGCATATCTTTTAACCCTGCTTCTATATCATAGATCGGCTTCCATCCTAATTTATTGATAGCCAAACTATTGTTTAAACAGCTACGGTATATATCCCCTGGTCGAGGATCACATAATTTTGGCAAGCTCTTAACACCCAAGATCTTTGTTATTATCTGATATAAATTCATCGTAGATATTTCCTGACAATTAGAAATATTATAAGCAACTGATTTCCCACTCATAGCTACTGCCATATCGAAAATAATAGTGGAATAAGCAATCAAGCACAACAATCAATTATGAGAATTTAGAAAAAATTTAATCTACCCCTAAGAAAAAGGTACTTCCTTTTTCAAACATCATAACGTGCTTACAATTTTGGCAAATATATACATCCAATTTGTAATCAGTTAACCGGAATAAACCATATTTTGGTAAAACCACTGCATCTTTATTAAAATCAACTCCTTGGCATACTGGGCAAATCAACTTGTTTTCTACAGACTTACTCATGGATTAATTAGGATAATGACATTTTTTATATTTCTTACCGCTACCACACCAGCACTCATCGTTTCGTCCTAGTTTAGGGTGAGCACTAACTGCATTTCCACTTTCACTTAAAACCTGTTTAATCGGCTCTTGTCCCGGTCTCTCAATCATCACTTTAATAGCTGGAGCTAGTTCTTCAGTGGATCGATTTACAACTGGAGTATTATCATCAGGTCTTTCAATTTTTACTTTTGCATCTGGATTAGTTTCAATTTCAGATTCTAAATCAGCCACAAATTGGTCTAAATCTAATGCTTCTTCATGTTGTTCCTGTATAACTGGAGCAACTTGAATTGGTTGAGCATTTGGAACTGAAACTTTATAAATACGATGAACAATATGACTATCAATGTTCTGCATTAATTTATCAAACAAATCAAACGCCTCTTTTTTATACTCCACTAATGGATCTCTTTGAGCATAAGCTCGTAAATTAATACCACTTCGCAAATCATCCACAGTATCTAAATGTTCTACCCACAACTCATCCATTGTTTGGAGATAAATCATGGTTTCAATCAATCGAGTACCTTCAGCTCCAACTTGTTTTTCCTTTTGTTCATATAAATCATCAGCTAATTTAATTAAAAATTCTTCAATCTTGGTAGCATCATCAATTTGCTTAATTTGTGCTAAGATCTGTTGCTTACTATTGTCATCAAAAGGCACAATTAAACTAAATTGATCGATGATTTTTTCGAGATCAACTGAATCCTGACTATTAACCATGACGATTGCTTGAATCTCTTTTTTAACCTTGTCTAAAATTTCACCCTTTAATCCTTCACCTGATTCACCTTTTTTAGCTACTAATTCTAAAATTTGTTGACGAACACCATAAATAATCTTTCTCTGTTGATTCATAACATCGTCATACTCAACGGTATGTTTTCGTATATCAAAATTATGTCCCTCAACTTTTTTCTGAGCTCCTTCTAGAGCTCGAGACACTAACGGATTTTCAATTGGCATATCTTCAGGAACTTTTAAGAAGTTCATCATCTTAGCTACTTGTTCACCACCGAAGATTCGCATTAAATCATCTTCTAATGAAACAAAGAATTTACTTGCACCAGGATCACCTTGTCGACCTGAACGACCTCTCAACTGATTATCAATTCGTCGTGATTCATGGCGCTCAGTACCAATCACATATAAACCACCCAGTTTATCAACGCCCTCACCTAATTTAATATCGACACCCCGCCCTGCTAAATTAGTCGCAACAGTTACTGCTCCTTTTTGACCAGCATCAGCAATAATTTCTGCTTCTCTTTCATGATTTTTAGCATTTAATAATGCATGTGAAATCTTTTTTCTCTTTAATAAATCAGATAGAAATTCGTTTTTTTCGATTGAAGTTGTACCAACCAAAACTGGTTGTCCACTCTCATGAATTTTGGCAATCTCTTCAGCCACTGCATTGTATTTTGCTGCCTGAGTTTTGTAAATCGAATCGGCATGATCTTTACGCAACATTGGCCGATGAGTTGGAATTACAACCACCTCTAATTTATAAATTTTATAAAACTCTTCAGCTTCAGTTGCAGCAGTACCAGTCATACCCGCTAATTTTTCGTACATACGGAAATAATTCTGAAAAGAAATTGTCGCCATAGTCTTTGATTCTTGCTGAATAGTTACACCTTCTTTAGCTTCAATCGCTTGATGCAAACCTTCAGAGTATCGTCGCCCAGGCATTAACCGTCCAGTAAATTCATCAACAATAATTACCTCACCATCTCTGACTACATAATCTCGATCTTTTTGGAATAAAGTACGAGCTTTTAAAGCTTCCTCTAAATGATGCAAAGTCGAAAAGTCATTTTCGTATAAATTATCCACTCCTAAAATCTTCTCAATTTTAACAATTGCTCCATCTGTTAAGTGACTAGTTCTTAACTTTTCATCGACTACAAAGTCATCTGGTTGGAGCGAATCAATAATCTTAGAAAACTTTACATATTTTTGAGTTGGTTCATTAGCTGGAGCAGAAATAATTAAAGGTGTTCGAGCTTCATCAATCAAAATAGAATCAACCTCATCCACAATTGCAAAATAGTGACCTCGTTGAACTTGATGTTCTAAACTAGTCGCCATATTATCTCGGAGATAATCAAAACCAAATTCATTATTAGTTCCATAAGTAATATCCGCTGCATAAGCTTCTTTTCGACTAATCGGCCTTAGATGAATCAAACGATCATCATCAACTTTCGGTGCTTTATATTCAGGATCATACAAAAAAGCTTGCTCATGAATAATAGTGGCACAGGTCATTCCTAAAGCCGCAAAGATTGGACCATTCCAACCACAGTCTCGACGTGCCAAGTAATCATTAACAGTAATAACGTGAACTCCCCGACCAGATAAAGCGTTTAAATAAATCGCTGGTACAGCAGATAAAGTTTTTCCTTCACCTGTTTTTTGCTCTGAGATCTTACCATTATGTAAACTAGCAGCTGACATCAACTGAACATCAAATGGACGGGTATTATTAACACGATCTGCTACTTCTCGAACAATCGCAAAGGCTTCTGGTAGTAATTTATCTAAACTATCGCCTTGAGAGAATCTTTCTTTTAACTGATTTGAAAAAGTTAGAAGTTGTTTGTCAGTTAACTTTTTAACACCCTTTTCATAAGCATTAACTTCAGCCACAATCTTTTGGAGACGATTAATCTCTTTTTTATTGGCATCTAACAAACCTTGAAATACATTCAACATAACTCAAGGATTATACCTGAAATTATTGCTCAATCCAAGCTCAAACTTTAGCTTTAAAACGGACGTTTTAATTGACACTATGGCTCAATCTCAAGTACACTACAAGCGGAAGTCTATATTTAGATTACGCCTGCCCATGGATAATAATAACTCTAATTCTGCCAATAATTTTCCACCAAACCCAAATTCTGACAACAGTAACTTGTTACCTAGCCAAGGTGGTGTTCCAGCTTGGGCAAATCCTACCCCAGAGAGTCAAATACCTACTACAGCTCCAGATCCTAATTTTGGCGCAGCTCCCCCTGCCCCTACTATGGAAATGCCACCAGTTGCTCCATCAGCTCCACAAAATTTCGCACCAACTCCAATTGACCCGCAATTAATGGCTGCTGCAGCCCCAACTGAACCAATGCCAACTGCCCCAGCCCAACCAGAAACCAATTTTACAAGCCAATTTGCTCAACCTACTGCACCGCAATCTAGCTCACCAGATAATACTGGCTTACCTCAAAGTTGGACCATGCCAAATACTGCGGCAAATACCTATGGCGCTCCTCAGGTCGTCGATCCTAACCAGCCATCAATTGATCCAAATCAACCATTAGCTCCCACCGCGATTCCAGGACTAGCCCCAACTCCTGCCGTGGATCAAACATATGCTCAACCAACGGCTTATGATCCTAATCAATCATCAGTAGCTACCAACACAGCCGAACCATCAGCAACTCAATATAATCCAACTATTGCTGAGTTAGCTTCACAACCCGCCCCTAATAATAGTTACCCACCGCCAAATGAAATTGCAGCACCACCTACCCCAACCATGGAAATGCCACCTGTTGCTCCACCAGGAGTTGTTGAAAATCCATTACCCGCTTCTGATACGACTCCACAACCAACGGATCCAACTCAATTTGCTAATAACCAACCACCAGCACCAATACCAACTGCACCAATGCCTGAAACACCCACAGTAGTTCAACAAGCTCCAGCTGAAACTGCCCCAGCCACACCTGCAGCGGCTCCAGTAAGTGGAATGAATGCTAATGAACCAAATCCAGCAGAAGTTTCTAAGAAAGATAAAACTCTAAATCTATTATTAATAGTAGGTTTACCTATTTTAGCGGTGATTGTTTTAGGAGCCTCGGTTTATTTCTTCTTTTTTGCAACAAAAGTTGAAACTCCATCCAAACCAGCAGTTGAAGAGACTCAAGAAGGACAACAACCTTTAACTAATCCACCAACTCAAGCACCTAAACCTACGCCAATAAGTAGTCCCTCAACTTCCACGAATACCAACTTTGGAAGCTTTAATACCTCACCAGAACCATCTGGATCACCAACGCCTGCTCTAACAGCTCGACCAAGAAGTACCGCTACTCCAGCTCCAAGTAGTTCAACTACTACTGAAACAACCGGATCAATTCCAACTCCACCACCAAGCTCTGCGCCTTAGAAAATATTTATACTTTCTATAAATCCGACATCTCTAATAAAGACTTTTTAATATGTCTTATATCTTCATATTGATGATTATCACCCAAAATTACATCAACCTTATAATTAGTCATATTTAGTTTGGAAATAATATTTTTCAAATCTAAACCTGCGATTGCCGGATCCTGATCTTTTTGAATTATTAATGTCGGCAACTCGTTATCTCTTAACCATTCATTAATTGGTAATTCTAACATCTCTGCCATCCTGTAAGCTAAACCACAAATTACCAAAAACTTTGGTTTTATAACTCCATCACTAATAGCTCTTAAAGCTAAAATGGCTCCTAATGACTTAGCAAAAACCCCATAATCAGGTAAATCTTGTGTTAATGTCTCCAAATTATTTATTTCTATATCTAAATTCATTGACTCTTGCCCCTTTTGCCAATGTTGATAATCTAAAATAACACGCTGCTCAAAAGCATCGTTTAAAGAATTAGAAATTTCAGTTATCCAAGATTTATTTAAAATTGATTGTCCACCCAATAAGATTAAATTCATTTGAAACGTCTTTGAGAATCATCGATTGAAGTAGTAAACGCATCACCACCTAAAGAATAAATACAACGGTAGATACTATTATCTGCAGGAGTTGAGGGAACTGGGGTATCACAATTAACGAATCTGTCATGCGTAGCTTCATTAAGATAATAACCTGAAATTCCACCAACTATAAAGGCAATAATAACTATCAATGGCAATGTTTTATTTACTTTACGCATAAATCCTATTTCGGACGAATTTCGGAGAAACCAGTATACGGGATTAACACATCTGGAATTTTAACTGAACCATCAGCTTGTTGGAAATTTTCTAGGATAGCAATTAGAATTCGAGGGGCTGGTAAAGCAGTATTATTTAGCATAAATACTGGTTTTCTTTCCCCTTCTTTAGTTTGATATTTCACATCTAATCTTCTCGCTTGCCAATCTAAAAAGTTACTAGCTGAGCCTGTTTCTCCCCATCGATTCAATCCTGGCAACCACGCTTCTAGATCAAACATTTTATATTTACCTAATCCCATATCACCGGTACAAATCTGTAATTTACGAAAAGTAAGCCCTAACTCTTTATGCATTTCAGCTGACAACTCAACCATCTCCTGCTGCAATTTTTCAGCTAATTCCATATCAGCAGGAGCCAAAATAACCTGCTCCACTTTCATAAATTCATGAACTCGATACAAACCCTTAGTATCTTTTCCATAGCTACCAATCTCACTTCGATAGCACTGACTATATCCTACTAATTTAATTGGTAATTTATCTTCTTGCAAAACTTCACCAGCATAATATCCGAGTAACGATGGTTCAGCAGTTCCAACTAAGAACTTTCGATCTTTACTTGTCTCCCCGTTTGCTTCTTTATCTGAAGTCGCAACTTGATAGATCTCATCAACTTCTGGATCATAGTCACCAGCTTTAAAATAGCCGCTACCGTACAATACAAAATCTTTAACTAATGTCGGTGGAATCATTGGAGTAAATCCGTTAACAGATAATTTTTTAAAAGCATAATTCATTAGAGCCATTACTAAAATTGCTCCTTCATTTTTCAAGAAATAACCACGATATCCACCAACTTTTGTTCCTCTTTCAAAATCTATAATATCTAACGACTTTGCCAAGGCCACATGATCTTTTATTTCAAAATCAAATTTGGGAATTTCACCCCATCTTTCAACTTCGACATTCTCCTCATCACTCTTCCCAATAGGTGTATCTGAAGAAACAATATTTGGCACCTGAACCATCAACTGTTTATATTCTTTATCAACTTCTGAAAATTGAGTTTCTACAACATCTAATTCTTGTTTTAGTCTTTTCCCATTTTCAATATCGCGAGCTGCCGCTGCTTCATTTCGTTGGCGACGAATTTCATCCATCTGGCCAACTAATTTTTTTCGGTTATCATCAACAGTTAATAATTGATCCAAATCTAATTTGACCTTTTTAGTTTCAATCGCTTTTTTAACTAAATCAATATTTTCGCGAATAAATTTAATGTCTAACATATTTTATTTAATCTCCGGTTTCATTGTGGGAAAGAATACCATTTCTCGAATTGGCTTATCAACCAACATTGAGAAAAGTCTTTCTGAATAGGCAAAGCCTGATGCTGGTGGCATACCATACTCTAAAGCTTCAACAAAATCCTCATCCATCATCTGAGCTTCATCATCACCGGCTTCACGCAACTTCATTTGATCTTCAAATCTTTCTCGTTGATCAATTGGGTCATTCAACTCAGAGAAACCTTTTCCTAATTCTGATCCCATCGCTAAGATTTGCATTCGCTGGACTTTATTAGAACTTGGATCCAATCTCTTGGCTAAAGGTTCAACTTCCACTGGATGATTAATTACAAACATCGGCTGAATCAATTTTGGTCGGATTGTCTTCTTATATATATAATCTAGCAGTCTACCCTTTCCTAAATTAGGTTCAACTTTAACTCCAAGCTTATCAGCCAATTGATACAAATCCTCAACAGACATTTGGTCAATATCCACGCCCCAACTTTCATTTAGTAAATCAGTGTAATCTTTGATTGGCCATTTCCCAGACCAATCTATTTCATGACCTTTCCAAGTTGTTTTTAAGGCACCAAACGTTTCCTGAATAATTGTCTTGGTCATATCTTCTACAAAATCCATCAGTTCGGCATAATCCATATATGCCCAATACATCTCCATTTGGGTATAGTCCTGAAGATGTTCATCATCAATACCTTCATTTCGGAAAATTCTGCCAATTTCAAAAACTTTTTCAAAACCACCAACCAACAATCGCTTTAAATATAACTCTGGCGAAATCCGTAAATAAAGCTCCATATCTTGTGCATTATGATGAGTAATAAATGGCCGTGCATCTGCTCCCCCCGCAGTTGCTTGTAATACTGGGGTCTCAACTTCTAATCCACCTTTACTTAGTAGATAATTTCGAACCGATGCCCAAAACTTTGATTTGGTCCGAAACATCTCTCTCAAATCAGGGTTCATCACTAAATCTAAATAACGCCGGCGTAAACGTTCTTCGTCGTCTTTCAAACCAAAATGATCAACTGGTAACGGCAACATAGATTTTGTTAAAAGCCGATAATTTTTTACAAATAAAGCAGTTTGATCAGTTTTAGTTTTGCTGATATATCCATTAGCCTCGATAAAATCACCAATATCTAATAATTCCAAAAATTTCATATCAAACGGTTTATTACTAGTTTCGAGAATTTCCTCAGAAAAAAATAATTGGATTTTTCCAGATTCATCTTCAATATTTACAAAAGCGATCTTTCCAAAAGTCCGGATTGAACGAATCCTACCAACTAAATTAATTAACTTATTATTTTCTGTGTTTGGGTCAAATTCTTCTAATGCCTCAACAGCCGTATGAGACCTCTCTGCTTTCGCAGGGTAAGGATCAACTCCAAGTTGTTTTATTGTTTCTAATTTCTTCAGCCGATCAGCTTTAATTTCATCTAATGCCATGGCTAAAGTATACCCTATACTTGATGATTAAAAAACTATTTAGATAGATTCCCTAATTTTTGTGACAAGCTACTAACCATCTCTGGTAAATTTCCGACTGTCATTCGATAAACATACTGAACTGCCATCTCCACATAATTATTATCTCTTCTATTAAATAATCGATTATTTTGAATTGAACTTAACTGACAACCATCACAAGCATACATCCGAACATCAGCCATAGTTAATGTTTGTCGATCATCATAAACCTGATTAATCCCACCTAAATTCCAAGCTCGACACATTAAGGGACGATCATCTTCATTTAAAGAACAACCTTTATCTACTAAAAAGACACAACTCTCTTCAGAAAAACTCGAAGATCTTTTTACTGCAGTTTCAAAAACACTAGGATTTATACTCCCCTTTAAAACACCTTGTTCAATCAAACTCATATCCTCGGCAGTTACTGGAATCATTCTTTCACAACAACTACCCGAATGATCACGACACAAAGCTTCAGGACTGCTGATGTTTAAATTATTTATTACCCCTCTTAAAGAATCATATTCTCGCGACATCACGGTATCATATATCCACACTTAATTTTTGTAAAACCCTTAAAAACATGATTCTCAGGCAATTCTTATAATAAAATGTTAAAATACACTCTGTGGAAAATATATTTGCTAAATTTACCGGAATTATTTTAGGAGTTGTAAGCACTGTTTCTAGTGTTGTCGGTCAACCAATGGCCACACCAACTCCAAGCCCCACACCCCAACCAAGTGCTGAGGTAATAAATAGCAACTACTCTACTCAAGAAGGTAATTACACCATTGCTGGTAAAAATTTAGTATATAAAGTTCAAATCCCAAATGCTGATGGTCCAATTACTGGAACTATTTCTGGAGACTGCAAAGCTGATATTACTGGCCAAAAACAAAATAACAAAGTTAATGGTGAAGTTAGTGGCAACTGTAGTTTAGGGTTAATTAATCCTCCAGTTAAGGCAACTTTTAACGGAGAAATTAATAACCAACAAGTTTCTGTAAATTATCAACTCAAATCACCATTTAATTATTCAGGATCCACCAATATTGGTTTGTAATTCTTTATTCACCTCTAACTTTTTTTAGTGCTCGGCGGAAAAAACTCGGTAAAAAGCTATTTGTTTCACCATCTACATAATCAATTGCACTTTGAACAGCTTTATTATTTTCAGGAGTTATTACCCTTCGGTTTTTTAATGAGCTAATTTTGCATCCATCACAAGCATAGAGATGAGGCTCTCCCCCTTCATTCCAAGTTGAACATATTAATGGCCTAACTTTTGTTGGAATTCCACATCCAGAATCAGTTAAGAAAACACATCGAGATTCGGTCATAGAACTCGCTCTTTCCGTCGCTACTGTTAAAACATCTACCGGAATTAAATTATTACGAATTGCTCCCTCAAGTAGATTTTCATCTTTCGGAGTTAATGGAATCATAAAGCTACAACAATTACCTTTTTGTTCAGCACAATAATCATGTTCTCGGCTTTGGTTTATTCGAGACATCTCTTCACGCAGTAATTCATACTTGCCCATATCCACAATTATAATATATCCGATAGTATTTAACAAATTAAGCTGCTTGACTGATAGATTACAAAGATCTATTCTCAATCTACATACATGGCTGGTGAAACTATTAATCCTGCTATTGAACCTTTTGTCGAAATTCTAGAGATTAAACGCGGCCGAATCGCTAAAAAAATTGCTGATATTCATCAACAATTAGAAAATCTTTCTCCAAATCACTTGTGTTTACCTTGGTGTATGTGTCGAAGATTAACACCATTAAGAACCCGACTTTTAGATCAACAGCAGCAAATCGCAACTGCTGAATCGGATTTACTAAATGGCGATACAACTTCCAGTATCAATTTAGTAAGTAGAGCTTTAAGAGCAGCTGCCAAAAAACCTTCTAGTTTTGAGCAGTTTATTTTTAGATTAATGGAACCTAAACTAACTAAACATACTCGTCAAAAAAAGGCCTTAGAAAATTTACCATT
>CAZZEB010000012.1:12407-13700 GCA_964652495.1 uncultured Gammaproteobacteria bacterium | reverse complement strand
CTGCCGTCGCAGTAGTTATCTTAGGATTACTAGGAAATGGATCGGTTAGTTGGTGGGTGGGTAGTTTAGTCCTGTTGCCTATTACTTTACCCTTAGGTTTATTAATTGTTCGAAAAATTCGTCGATTCCAAATGTGGTTTGCTTTTATGGCTGCCAGTCTGGTTGCCATTGGTTTTACCTTTGGATCAAATTCAGCTAGTTTGCCACAATTATATTTAGAAGTTTTAACTTCATGGCCAATAATATTTTTCAGTACTGTGATGTTTACTGAGCCATTAACCACGCCACCTACTCAAAGACTAAGAATCATCTACGGTGTTATTGTCGGTATATTATTTGGTATTCAATATGAATTTGGACCAGTTTTCTCTACTCCAGAGCTTGCCTTAGTTGCCGGAAATGTTTTTTCTTATCTAGTTAGTCCTAAAGATAAACTATTTTTAAAGCTTAAATCAAAAACCAATCTCTCACCAATGATTATGGAGTTTGCCTTTAGTAAACATGGTAATTTTAATTTTTTACCTGGCCAATATCTGGAGTGGACACTGCCGATGTTTATTTCAGATCTTAGAGGTAATCGTCGCTATTTCACTATTGCATCAAGTCCTACTGAAGATGAAGTCCGGTTAGGGATCAGATTAGCTCAAAAAGGCAGCAAGTTTAAAGCTGGTTTAACTGAGTTGCCAGTTGGCGGAGTAGTAGTTGCCAGTCAATTAGCTGGAGATTTTACTTTACCAGTAAATACCAAGCAAAAGTTAGTTATGATCGCTGGCGGAATTGGAATTACTCCATTTAGAAGTATGATCAAATATTTAGTCGATAAAAAAGAGCAGCGAGATATTGTTTTGTTTTATTCAGCTACTAAAGTCGAAGATTTTGTTTACAAGGAATTATTTGATCAAGCTGCAAAAGTTATTAACTTAAAAACCATTTACTTACTTGCAGATGGTCAACCAGTACCAACTAATTGGCATGGCAAAATTGGCTATATTACCGATGAAATGATCAAGCAAGAAGTCCCAGATTATCAGACTAGGGAGTTCTATTTATCGGGCCCTAATGCCATGGTTAAAAATTATCAAAAATTATTACGGAAATTAAATATTAATTGGAGCCAAATTAAAACTGATTTCTTCCCTGGATTTTAAGCTTTTTCTCAGTCTACTTCGTTAAGATTATCTAGTGATAAGTAATTCACCAATCGGAATTAATTATCACTACTTCCCGCCTTCGGGCATCGGAGGTAAGGGAGTAACGCAAACGGTTGATGGCGCGTCCTAAAAAATTACCATC
>CAZZEB010000012.1:0-12307 GCA_964652495.1 uncultured Gammaproteobacteria bacterium | reverse complement strand
AGTAATTTTTTAAGAGGAGGAATCAATAAAAAGTGTAGAGCGAATCAGAATTCGCGGCATAATTTTATTGAATTTTTAAATTTGTATATATGAATTAAAGAAACTACTTCCCGCCTTCGGGCAATGGAGGTAAGGAAGTAACGCAAACGGTTGATGACGCGTCCTAAAAAATTACCATCAGTAATTTTTTAAGAGGAGGAATCAATAAAAAGTGTAGAGCGAATCAGAATTCGCAACATAATTTTATTGAATTCCGACGAAAGGTGGTGATTCACATCATTAAAAAACAAATTATCATTCCAGCGTTAGTTCTAACAGTTGTTGGCGGAATGGTGTTCGGTACTGGATATGTTTCGGCTCAATCGGCTGATGATCACAATACCACGTTGATTCAAAAACTAGTTCAAAGATTTGGTCTAAAGACCGAAGACGTACAAGCCGTTTTTAACGAACAACGACAAGAGCATCAAGCCAATATGCAAGCAAAAGCTGAGGAGCGATTAACACAGGCAGTTACAGACGGAAAACTGACTGAATCTCAAAAGCAACTCATCTTAGCTAAGCAAAAAGAGTTACAAGCTGCTCGGGAAACTGAAATGGAAAATTTCAAAAATATGACCGAGGAGCAACGAAAAACTCAAATGGAAGCTAAGCGCCAGGAACTAAAAGCTTGGGCAGAGCAGAATAATATCGATCTTCGATATGTTATGGGTATGGGTGGTCGAGGTAGAGGAGTTTTTGGTCCACATTAATAACTGACGCCAAGATTTCTCTCGAAGCAGCTCCCTTTGTTGGGGGCTGCTGTCGTGACATGTAGTGTTACTATATATAGCAATGTCTGTACAAAATTTAGTTTGGATTTTAATTATTCTTATGTTTATCTCAGGAGCCGGATTCGGTTTTTGGTTCAGCCAAAAATCAAACGCCATTGAAACGAATCAGTTAGCTACTAGTCAACCTCAAATAACTTCTCAACCTTCAGCCACACCCCAATTATTCGCTGATCTAACCATCCCATATTTACGACAACAGAAATTTTCTAGCCAACTGGCAGAACTGAAGTCTTATAACAAATCGGGAAATTACAGTAGCTTTCTAACCAGTTATCAATCAGATAATTTGAAAATTAATGGTTTAATTACTAAACCAAATGGTGAAATGCCAGCTGGCGGGTGGCCAGCAATTGTTTTTGTTCATGGATATATTCCACCAACACAATATCAAACTACGACTCGTTACAACGATTATGTTGATTACTTAGCTAGAAATGGATTTGTGGTTTTTAAAATTGATTTAAGAGGTCATGGCGCTTCTGAGGGAGAACCGGGGGGCGCATATTATTCATCAGATTATATAATTGATACTTTAAATGCTCGAGCAGCTCTACAAAGCTCTGATTTTATAAACCCTAATAAAATTGGTTTATGGGGTCATAGCATGGCGGGCAATGTAGTCATGCGAAGTTTAGCCGCTCAACCAGATATTCCAGCAATAGTGATCTGGGCTGGTGCTGTTTACACTTATCAAGATTTTAATGATTATGGAATATCAGATAATAGTTTTCAACCAGGCCCATCTGATTCAAACCGAACTAGACGTCGACAACAGTTACGAGAAACCTACGGTGAACCAAAAGATGGCAATGAGTTTTGGAAATTAGTTGCTCCAACAAATTATTTGTCAGATATTAAAGGTGCGATCCAAATTCATCATTCATCTGATGATGATGTCGTCGGAGTAGAGTACAGTCGTAATTTAAATCAGCTATTAGATAAAACACAAATTGATCATCAATATTTTGAATATAATTCTGGCGGACACAATTTAACTGGTAGTAGTTTTACTTCAGCTATGCAGCGAACAGTCGAATTTTATAAACAGAAATTAAAATAATTAGAATCTTGGTTGAGAAGTTTGTTCGACAAAAGTTAACGCCACACCGCTTTTATTAGCTCGACCGGTTCGACCGATTCGATGAATATAATCAGCATAAGTATCAGGAACATCATAGTTGATAACATGACTGACATCACTAATATCTAATCCTCGTGATGCAACATCAGTAGCTAGTAAAATTTGAATTTCATCTTTCTTAAAACTTTGGAGAATTCGTTGTCGTTGGCTTTGTTTTTTATTGCCATGAATTGCACCGGTTCTAAAACCTCTTTCTAACAGCTCTTTATGTAATCGATCAATTTCATGTTTAGTTCGACCAAAGATTAATACTTTATCAAAACCATCTTGGATTAGCAGATCATGTAATTGATCAAGCTTTTTTGACTTATCTTTAACAATCACAACATCTTGTTGAACATTTTCAGATGTATCTTGTCTTTTTATCGTGATGCTAACTGGATTATTTACAAAATTATCTAAAATTGTTTTGATTTTTGGAGAAATAGTTGCTGAGAAAAATAATGATTGTCGATCTTTTGGTAAAAGTTGAATAAAATATTTAACATCGTTAATAAAACCAATATCCACCATTAAATCTACTTCATCCAAGACCACAATATTAAAATCTTCTAAATAAATCCGTTCTTGTTCAACTAAATCTTTGATTCTCCCAGGAGTTCCAACCACGATGTGTGGATTTCGGCGTAATTCTTGAATTTGGCGATGCATATTTGCTCCGCCAATAATCAAAGTTGAATAAACCTTTAATCCAGCTGATAAGCTGCGAAGTTCATCATTAATTTGAACAGCCAACTCTCGGGTGGGAACAATAATTAACGCTTTATTATCACGTTGTCGGAAGATTCTGTTAATAATAGGAATTAAAAATGCTGCGGTTTTTCCAGTTCCAGTATTAGCTAGACCTATTAAATCTCGCCCCTCTAAAATAGATGGAATTGATTGATCTTGAATTGGAGTCGGAACAACATAACCCTTTAAAGCGATGTTATCTTTTAATGGGCCGGCAATTTCGAAATCATTAAATGTGTGTTTTGCAGTATAAATATCTTCAGTATATTGTTTAGCCTGACTAACAAATTGACTGATATTAATATTTTCGGTTTGTTTACGTCGAGTTTGCGGTCGGGAAAATCCACGGTTGCCGCCTCGATATGGTCTATTTGAATCTCCTCGTGATGAGGAGCGATAATTGTTGCGAAAATTACTCGACATAAAAACCTTTAATTGATAAGGAATAAAAAAATAAGCAGAGCTTAAATCAACAGAGTAATTCGAAGTAAAAACTAAGAGGACTCCATTTGGAAGCTATTAGTAAACATTAACCTTAGAAAACAATCGCGAATAAATAAAAGCAGATTGAAGGAAAATCGTAAATATAGCTTAATTCTAAATCAACTTGTTAATTATAACATAAATCAATCTAATATGCAAATATCTATAGGGTAAATGGTCAGATACTGTGGGTTAGTGGGCATGATTTTCACCTTACTACACCCCACTTCTATACGCTATTCACTAATGCCTAATGATTCTTATATAATAACCGCATGTCAAAATTAATTATTCTCGAGGGACGCAATACCGTTCATGATGCCCTAGAGTCAGATAAAACCATAAAATCGGTTATGGTCGCTGAAGAATCTTCAGGTGATCCAAAGATTCAAACAATTATCCAAATGGCTAAAAGCAAACATATTCCAGTGAGTTATAACTCATCTAAAAAGCTTCGCCAAATCGCAAAAACTAATAATACTCAGAATGTTTTAGCTGAAATGGAATTAGAAGATATGTCTTTAAAATCTATTTTAGAGGCCAAACCAAATCCTTTTATTTTGATTTTTAATCGTTTAGATTACGAACAAAATCTGGGAGCAATTTTAAGAACTGCTTGGGGGGCTGGTGTTGATGCTGTGGTAGTCTCCTCAAATGGAGTTCATGAATTAACTCCAGTTGTCACCAAGGTTTCGATGGGCGGGGCAGCGAATGTGCCTTTATTCGGTGAAAGTTTATTTAATGTCCTAAAAATGTTACAGCAAATGGCAATTCCTATTGTTGGTGTCGAGGCTGGGATGGGGGAGAGTTATACAGATCAAAACTTAATAGGGCCAATAGCGTTAGTATTCGGTGGTGAAGATTCTGGATTGTCTGATCCGATTAAAAAATATTGCGATCTATTTATCCACATCCCTTTAGCCAGTCACTTATCATCACTCAATGTTAGCGTTGCCACTGCGATTGTTAGTTTTGAAAAATTACGACAAGACAACTCATGACATTAACTCTTTATATAAACTCTTGGCTTTAGTTTCAATTTCAAATATCCGATGATTCGCTAAAATATACTGACGTATACTATCAAATATTCGTCGCCGGTCTGAAGGAATAAAATTATCAACATCAGCTAATGATCGAATTCCTGCTAAACCAGGCAGTACTTTTGAAAGATGTGGATTGGCATTTAAATAAATTAAAAAATAATTTAGAGCTTTAACATTATCACCAAAACCGGCAAAAACAGATAATCCGCTAGGTGATGAGTCAGTACCTTTATGTAAAAATCTACCATTATTGACTAACACAGACTGATCAAAATAGGCATCGCCTAAATTAATAACAGGTTCTTCTTCACCTGCAAAATTTAAATAATGAGCTTCGGGTAAATGATATCTACCAGCATAAACGGCTCGTGATAATGCCACTGTTGAGGTAATTAATCTGGCATCATTAACCGCATCAAAGTCGCTAGCTACTTCAGGTCGACAGAGAGAAACTGTGGAATAGCTAACTGCTATAGAAGGCTGAACTAGTTTAAGCATGTTATAAAGAGCATTCGTTACAGGTTCAATACTGGGATTGGTCTTTAACGTAGTGATCCCTCTTTTTATGCCAGCTAATTCAATCGGTGAATTTGGTTGGTACTGAAGACAATTCAATAGAGCCAAGTTAGCTAATAAGTAACTTTCTTTTAATTCAGGAACATTTGTTGATAAGTAAAACGTCATTGAGCTATTTGGATATTGATCAGCCATCTGCTTATATTCGGTATAAAGTCTGGATAATTCAGCATTTTTATGACTACTTGGAGCGAGAACATTTCTCAATCTAAAGAATTGGGATAAACCAAGATCAGAACTGGTTTTGATAATAACTGGATCTTGATCAATTGCAGCACCAACCCTCAAAATATTTTCATAAAGTAATTGATCTCTTTCTAAATTACCGCCAGATAAAACATATTTTGACATACCAGCTGCAATTGCTTCTCGACTTCGAATTGATTGTCCAAGACTACTTGTGTGACCGATAAATCTACTAGCATCCATACGTTTACCAAAACTGAACTTATCATAATACATCACGTTATTTACTCCACCGATTAAGTAAGCCATCCGAACCATACTAATTGGATCAATTAAAAACTGTTCATGAAATAGATTGCGAACAGCTGATTCATTTAATACAGCACCTAAATCTTCAACATCAGATATTTCGCTACATCCGAAATTGGTATTACCATTTGGACCAAACAATGACTTTTCAAGGTTCAAATATTTACTTTTCTGTTCCTTTGTTAAAGTTTCGCTTAGTTGTAATTCACCATGTTGATCAAAATAAACTCCATTTGCTGCTAGAGATAACATATAAGATTGCTCTTTAGTATCACTTGAATCCATCATCTGTTGATGACTTTGTGATTCTTTTGGGATTTTCCCGGCAAATCTGCCTAAGATTCTAAATCGTCTTTCAGTAGCAACTCGAACATCTCCAGCTCTTTCTGCCACAATATTAGGAGTTCTAAAAGGGGTGTCTGTTGGTAGCGCCCGCGGATAAATTACATCACTAATAGCTCGAGTTTTAGGTGGATAAGCGGGTACTAATATTTTTCTTTCTGTATATACTGACATAAACCAATGTATTCTATTACATGCTTATAGTTTTGAAAAGTGATCCTAAATTATTGTGAACTTTAGTTTATAATAAACAAATCGTATTATATGACCGAACTCTGGCTAATTTTCATCTCCGGTTTAACTGTTAGTGGTATATCTTGTTTAGCAGTACAAGGTGGGTTATTAGCCTCAGTTATTGCAAATCAGAAGCATTCTTCTACAACTTTATCTTCGCGATTTTTGCCAACTTTTAGTTTTTTAGTCGCCAAATTAATTGTTTATACATTGATGGGTGGGTTATTAGGATTAGTCGGAAGCTGGATTAGTATCAACTATCAGCTGCAAATTTTTATGCAGGCAGTAGCTGGTATTTATATGATTATTTTGGCATTAAATTTATTACAAATTCATCCGATATTCCGCTATGCAGTGATTCAACCTCCGAAATTTTTGGCTAAATTAGTCCGTAATCAGTCAAAACAACAACAACTTTATGCGCCGATTTTATTAGGAATTATGACTATTTTAATTCCCTGTGGTTCGACTATCGCCATGCAAGTTTTAGCCGTTACTAGCGGAAATATTTGGATGGGAGCAGCCATTATGGCCAGTTTTACTTTAGGAACATCACCACTTTTTCTCGGTTTGGGTTTACTAACTGAAACTATCAATGATAGGTTTAAATATCATTTTAGTCGGATCGCTGGAGCGATTATTATTTTTCTAGGTATTAGCTCCATTAATGGAGCATTAGTTGTTTCTGGATCACCAATCACCATCCAATCAATAATTGAAAATTCTCCAGTTCAATTTAATTTTTCAGGGGAAGAGATTGATTCGAGATATTTATCTGGCGTAACAATTATCAATGGAGTTCAGCAAGTAGATTTACAAATTGCCGCTACAGGTTACAACCCCAGTTTTATCAGGGTTCAGTCTGGTAAACCAGTTCAGTTAAATTTAACTACTACTAACGCCTATAGCTGTACATCTAGCTTCAGAATCCCCAGTTTAGGTATTGTTAAAACACTGTTACCAAATGATACTGGAACAGTTAGTTTTACCCCTACTCAGCCTGGAAAAATCACCTTTAGCTGCTCAATGGGTCTATATAGGGGAGTCATAGAAGTTATATGAGCCAGTTAATCACTCAGTATCTTAAAATCACGGGTATGGACTGTACTGCATGTGCCGTTAATATTGATTTGGATTTGGAAGAATTATCTGGAGTTCATAAATCCTCAACTAATTATGTTAGTCAAATAACCAGGGTAAGTTTTGATCCTTCACTAGTAAATATTGATAAAATAATTGAGCTAATTAAAAGATACGGCTATGAAATAGAAGTATTGCCTAACAAGCAATCTTGACGAATTGATTTCAGCGGATTAAGCTAAATATAACCTCTCAATTAATAATGCCCGATTTGCCATTTCAGAATCTGCTTAATCTTGAGAGTCAAACAGCCATCGTTACTGGCGGTGCAGTTGGCATTGGCGCAGCAATTGTCCATCGTTTAGCTACTGCTCATGCTAAAGTAGTTATTGCAGATATCAACGCTGAGGCAGCCAATATTTGTTGTCAGCAATTAGTAGATCAAGGTCTGACCTGTCAAACATACATCCTGGATATTTCTAATCCCGAACAAGTGCAGCAATTAGTTCAACATACCGTCCATGAATATGGAGGAGTAGATATTTTAGTGAATAACGCCGGAATATATCCCCCAAAATCTTTATCAGAAATGGAGTTAGTAGATTTTCAGCGTGTTTTAGCTGTCAACTTGGAATCAGTTTTTTTGACAACAAAATATGTCTCCCAACAAATGATTTCTCAGGGCAGAGGTGGAAAAATTATTAATATCACCTCAATAGATGCCTTACACCCATCGATGGTTGGGTTAGCTCACTATGATGCATCTAAACATGGTTTATGGGGTTTTACAAAAAATGTGGCTTTAGAATTAGCTAAGCATAAAATCTGGGTTAATGCAGTTGCTCCAGGTGGTATTTTAACACCAGGTGTACAAGCTATGCAGAGTGGTGGTCAAGATGCTGGCAATGTCGATAATTTCCTGTCGAAAATACCAATGCATCGTTTAGGAGATCCGGATGAGATCGGTAAAGTTGTCTTATTTCTAGCATCAGAGATGTCATCTTACATGACTGGTAGTCAAATAGTGGTCGATGGAGGGGCCTTATTAAGTTAAATGCACTTACGTCCGCTAAAAACTAATATCTTTCCCCAAGCACCTGGATTAAAAAAGTTGATTGGTCCTAGCTTTATTTTATTAGGTTTAGGATTAGGCAGTGGTGAGATTATTCTTTGGCCATACTTAACCTCCAATTATGGCATGGGAATTATTTGGGGTGCCTTACTCGGATTAACTTTCCAATTTATCATGAATATGGAAATTGAGAGGTATGCCTTGACTCGAGGGGAAAGTGTTTTCGTAGGATTAACTCGAAAATTGCGTTGGATACCTGTTTGGTTTTTGTTATCAACTTTTATTCCTTGGGTTTGGCCGGGAATTATTGCTTCCTCAGCTAAATTATTTGGACATGTAATTGGTTTCGAAAATAATAATCTCTTACCTATTGGGATGTTAATAGCCATCGGACTTATACTATCGCTAGGTCCGGTATTGTATAAGACCGTTGAGACTTTGCAAAAAATATTAATAGGTATCGGTGTTCCGACGATATTTTTATTAAGCATATTTCTAGCTAAACCAACTGGATGGGTCGATCTAGCAAAGGGAACTATTGGAATTGGTAATAATTTTATGTTTTTACCAGAAGGCATCGCGATCGCCTCATTCTTAGCAGCTCTGGCATATGCCGGTGCAGGCGGAAATTTGAATCTTGCCCAAGCTTTTTATATCCGCGAGAAAGGATATGGGATGGGCAAATATGCTGGACGCATCACAAGCTTGATCACAGGTAAAAAAGAAGAAGTTTCATTAACTGGTAGTAAGTTTGAATTATCAGTTTCTAGTTTAAATAATTTCCAAACATGGTGGAGAAATGTAAATATCGAGCATTTTATTATTTTCTGGTTGACCGGATCTATCACTATGGTTCTATTAGGCTTATTATCTTACTCAACAGTCTTTGGTATGGAGGGCAATACTCAGGGACTTAGTTTCGTCATAAGGGAAGCTGAGGTTATTGGCCAACGATTATTTCCGTTCATGGGAACGTTCTTTTTATTGGTGGCAAGTTTAACTTTGTTTGGCACTCAATTAACTGTATTTGATGCGACTAGTCGAATACTGACCGAAAATGCTGTATTAACTGCCTATCCTAAGTTGTCAGAAAAACATATTCCTTGGATCTACTATTTAGTTCTTTGGCTGCAGATTATTGGCGGCATTATTATCTTCTCTCAAGGATTTACAGAACCTCTTCAATTATTGACAACAGCAGCTGTCTTAAACGCCTTTGCTATGTTTATTCATGTTGGCTTAACACTCTGGTTAAATCTTACGAGTTTAGAAAAACCGTTGCGACCTAGTAAAGCTCGGATTAGTTTAATGTCACTAGCATTTCTGTTTTATGGTGGCTTTAGTGTTTATACAATTATTGATAAACTCATCGGCTGGGTAAATATTCAAAAATTTATCCAAAATCTATTTTAGATATATTCTTTTAATACTTGAAAATTAATTCTGGTTTTGTTTATACTAATTAAGCTTCTCACAACGCCTTGCTCTATTTTTTAGAGAATTACGACCGGCCAAGAAGGTTCTTGACGCCGGTTTTTTTATACCCAAACTGGTTCCAAATTTAATGATTAAAAGATTTAATAGTGAATTTAAAATAGATATTATTTGGGGCTATATATCCAAGATATGGCCTCAGATTCATAAATATCGTTACTGGATATTCATATCGCTAATCGTAATTTTCATACTATTTATTTCTATTATTGGTGTCGTGATATTTCTTATATTTAAAATATTCTCTAATTTTATTCCTATGGTTAATATTCAGTCTCTAAATCAGCTGATAAATGAACAAGCTATTTCTGAAGTTGTCCGCAATGAATCAAACTCAATCTATGAGTGGTTAATATCTGTGTTGCCTAGTAGTTATCATCAGTTTATACCTAAACCTCAATAAAACATGACAGAATTTATCCCCAAAATCATAAGCTATTTAAATCATCTTGCTGGGACTATTCCTGTAGAAATTTTTATGTTAGTTGGTGGAGTCATTGAGGAAATTATTGCTCCGATTCCATCACCATTTGTGGCTACTTTAGGTGGTTCTATATCAGCAGCCAATGGGACGCCGATTTTTTACTTAGTGATTCTGGCAGTGATAGGTGCAATCGGAAAAACATTGGCATCTTGGATTATATATATTGTCGCTGATAAAGCAGAGGATGTTGTCTTAACCCGTTTTGGTAAATTGATCAGAGTGAGTCATAAGGAAATTGAAAAATTCGGATCAAAACTTGATAAAACAAAAAATGAAGTTTGGCTGTTAATTGGTTTACGCGCACTTCCGATTATCCCTAGCGCTCCAATTTCGGTGTTATCGGGATTGGTCAAGATCAATCTTAAAAGATATTTACTAGCTAGTTTAATCGGTTTTAGTCTAAAGATATTTTTATTTTTATATATTGGTTATACCGGCTTAGACACATATCAGTATCTTTTATCAGGTTTTGATAGTGCTGAAAAAGTGATTAGAATATTAATTCTGTTGCTCTTAGTACTAGTACTAGGAGTAATGTATTATCGCCGTTTTAGAAAGTCTAAAGATGTCTAACCCCTCTAATACAAACATCAAAAATACATTTGCCTGGCATGCGCTTTCAGCTGAAAAAGTATTAGCAGAGTTAAAATCAGCTAAAGCTGGTTTAAAAGACAAACAAGTTCATCAGCTTCGTGAAGAATATGGGTCCAATACCCTTAAAAAATTCCAATCTGATGGAATATTAAAAATCTTCATTAATCAAATAAATAATCCTTTAGTCTATGTTTTGCTAGCATCGGCATTATTAGCTTTAATGACTGGGAAGACGATTGATGCCGTCGTTGTACTAGGGGTCGTAATTGCCAATGCCCTAATCGGATTAGCTCAGGAGTACAAAGCAGGTAAATCGATCGAAGCTTTAATGGGGATGGTTTCGGAAAACGCGACTGTTATTCGTAACAATCAGAAAGAAGTGATTCTAGCTTCGGAGCTGGTTCCGGGTGATATTGTTCTCCTTCAATCTGGGGATAAAGTACCAGCAGATATTAGAATTTTAGAGACAAAAAATCTTCAAGTAGAAGAAGCTGTCTTAACTGGAGAATCAGTCCCTGTTATAAAGACTAATCAAATTGTTCCTGTTGAAGCATCTTTAGGTGACAGAATTAATATTGCATATAGTGGAACCTTAGTTACCTATGGTACATGTCAGGGGGTAGTAATCGCTATTGCTGGTCAAACCGAAATAGGTAAAATATCTACTTTATTATCACAAACACATCAGCTGGAAACTCCCTTAACTAAACAGGTAGCAGTAGTCGGGAAATATCTAACAATAGCGATTCTAGTTGTAGCTGTCTTGTTATTTGGTATCAGTTTAATCAGGGGGTATCAGTTGGCAGACTCTGTGGTTGCTAGTATCACTCTAGCGGTTGGGGCTATCCCTGAGGGATTACCAGCAGTCATAACAATTGCGTTATCAATCGGTGTCCAACGTATGGCCAGGCGACAAGCAATTATTAGGCGTTTACCTGCTGTAGAAACGTTGGGGAGTACTACTGTAATTTGTTCTGATAAAACTGGAACTTTGACCAAGAATGAGATGACTGTCCAAGAGGTTTGGACATATGATCACAAACTTTATCAACTAACCGGGGTTGGTTATGAACCAACAGGGGAAATATTAGCTCAAAATAAACCGCTAAAACATTTTGCTGAGAGTCTTCAGCAGCTACTAATTGCCGGTGCTTTATGCAATGACTCAACATTAAAAAAAGTCGAAAACCAATGGCAGATCACCGGTGATCCGACAGAAGGTGCTTTAATTGTGGCTGCCCATAAAGCCAGATTAGATTCTGTTCAACTTTCACAATCATACCCTCGTCTAGATGAAATAGCTTTTGAATCAGAGAACCAGTATATGGCAACTTTAAATAGTTTTTCCTCTAATAATAAAATTTTTACAAAAGGTGCACCAGAAATCATTATTAGCCAATGTCATCAATTGACTCAGGCTCAAGTAAAACAAATTCATCATCAAGTCGAATTATTAGCCAGTCAAGGGATGAGAGTTTTAGCCATGGCAGAAAAATCGGTTTCAAAAGCGGTGACCAATATCAAATCATCTGATACAGCATCAGGATTTAAATTTTTAGGATTACAAGCGATGATAGATCCTCCCCGAACTGAAGTCATACAGGCAATACAGAAGTGTAAGCAGGCTGGTATTGATGTCAAAATGATTACCGGTGATCATCTTATCACTGCTATAGCTATTGGTAAGCAACTTGGCATCAT
>CAZZEB010000011.1:590-13951 GCA_964652495.1 uncultured Gammaproteobacteria bacterium | reverse complement strand
TCCTTGTATTTGGCTGCTAGATAATCTAATTATCTCTTTAACAGTACTAATTAGATTTAAATTTAATTCTGCACTAATTAATCCGGTAGAAATGAAGATTGGTGCTTCTGGTTGGCTCATGAGCCGATTTTTTGCTGGGCAGCTGCAAGCTCCTCCTGCGTATTTATCCCATGCCATTGTGTAGGATCGGCTAATTGAAAGATATTTAAAGTGTCCTGTCGCTTTTTAGCGATATTCATTAACTCTGTGATGTAGTATTCACCTTTTGGACTAACTGGACCCTCGGTAATATTTGCCTTTAGCCATTCAACATCAAATACATAGGCTCCACAGTTAATTTCTCGACTATGGAGTCCGCTGGTAGCATATTCACTTGCTTCTAGAATTTGATCAAACTGACCTTTTTCATCTCTGATTACCCGACCTAATTTATTTTCATCGCCAACAATAGTTGTCAGAATGCTTACTTTAGCCTGGTAATTTAAGTGCGATTTTAAAAATTGCTGGATAGTTTCAATTGAGTAAAAAGCTGAATCGTCGCCATTAACTACTAAAATCGTCTTAATATGAGGATCTAAACTAGGTAAAGCTGTTTCGACTGCGTTGGCAGTGCCTAATGGTTGGGCTTGAACTGCAAAACTACAATCAAATTCAGATTGGATAACAGCTTGAACTTCTTCGGCTTTATGACCCACTACTATCACTATTTGAGACATAGCTAATTTGCCGAAATTGTCTAAAGTCCGGAGAATCATTGGTCGGCCAGCGATCTGATGCAACACTTTTGGTAAATCTGATTGCATCCGTGTCCCTTTACCGCCAGCTAAAATAACCGCTGCTACATTTTCCATAGGCTAATTATACCTAAAAGCAACCAAAAAGCCAATTACTACAGGTTCAAAATTGGACTTCTTTAAACATGGCTTGAGTTTGAGATAAGGCTCGATTATTGCCTGCGATTTTAATGTCGGTAAACTCTTCACCAGTCTCAAGATTTATCCAACATGCTGTAGGTACTTGCTGATAAATTTGACCACTCGGAAATCGGAGACTTAAGGGAAAACCTAGTTCGCGCTTTCGAAGAACTGGTACCCAGCGATCAATGCCAATTAATAAATTTTCATCAAAATTTTGCCGTGAAGTGATAGTACTAGAAGTTATTACCTGTTCCTGTTGCCCATCAAAATAGATCACTTTTCCATCTGGCACAAATAAGTTGTTATCTCTAAACCAATTTAGCTCTACAAAACCAACCAATCTATCCTCCGCTTGTGCTTTAATCACTTTTTGACAAAACCGATCAGACTGAGATGAATAAGGTAAACGGTGATAATCTTTAAAAAGTGGGCTCCATTCACCAATTTGAATGGGCATAATTGTTTCTTTTCCTCTAAACATATTTAGACGTCTAAGATCGCTTGTTTAGCGTGAGTTTGAATAAATCGTTTTCGTGGAGGGACTTCATCACCCATTAACATTTCAAAAGTTTCACTAGCGGCTACTGCATCATCAACTTCAACCAATTTTAAGACTCGATTTTCTGGATTCATAGTTGTTTCCCATAACTGATCTGGATTCATCTCTCCTAAACCTTTATAACGTTGAATGATAATTCCGGGCACTTTTTTATTAGCTGTTTCTGGAGCAGCTTCTGTATTTTGTGCCTCTGTTGTACCATCTTCTGCAACTGTCTGTTGTTTGCTGCTGACGGCCGGCTTTATAGCTGGCTTAATTTTTTCAACAATTGCATCTCTCTCTGCATCTGAATATGCATAGTGAACTTCTTTGCCTCGCTGTAACTTAAATAATGGTGGTTGAGCAATATAAACCCAACCTCGAGTTAATAACTCTGGAAGATATCTAAAGAAGAAAGTTAGGACCAAGGTTCGGATGTGAGCACCATCAACATCAGCATCAGTCATGATGATGATTCGATGATAACGGGTTTTTTCATAATCAACTGTATCCCCAATACCGGTTCCTAAGGCGATAACTAAGTTTTTAATTTCTTCAAACTCTAAAATCTTATCTAATCGAGCCCGTTCGGTATTCAAAATCTTACCCTTTAGCTTCAAAATCGCTTGAGTTTTTCGATCTCGACCTTGACCAGCACTACCTCCAGCACTTTCACCCTCTACCAGATATAACTCTGAATTAGCTGGATCTTTTTCTTGGCAATCCATCAATTTACCTGGTAAGGACATACCCTCTAAAGCTCCTTTTCGTAACACAGCATCTTTAGCAGCCCGAGCAGCGAGTCTAGCTCTAGCCGCGATCAAGACTTTTTCAATTACTTTTTTAGCTTCATTTGGATTTTCTTCAAAGAAAGTATCAATACCTTCTTTGGTAATTTGAGACACAATCGGAGTAACTTCAGCATTTCCTAATTTATCTTTAGTCTGAGATTCAAACTGGAGTTGTTCGGAATCCATTTTAATAGCTACTACTGCAGTAATCCCCTCTAAAGTGTCATCTCCGGTTAAATTGTCATCTTTTTCCTTTAGATAACCATTTTTTCGAGCATAATCATTGATTGCCCGAGTCAATGCAGTTTTAAAACCTGTTAAGTGTGTTCCACCATCTTGAGTGTTTTGAACATTCGCGTAAGACTCTACAGACTGGGTAAATGAATCTGTATACTGAATTGATACCTCGACATCGATCTCGTCAATTGCTTTGTGAACATAAATTGGTGTCGGATTAACAACGTTTCGGCTTTTATTTATGTGTCGGACTAAAGCGATAATTCCTGAATCAAAATAATAGTGTATCTCTTTATCAATTCTCTCGTCGTACAAATGGAAAGCTAAACCAGCAACTAAATAAGCCCGATTTTTAACTTGTTTTAAAATCGTGTTTAAATTTGGCTCAACAGCCTGCATGATCGAACCATCTGCTAAAAATGTTGTCCGGGTACCACTTTTAACATTCCAGTCGAAATATCGTTTGAAAGGTAAATTATCTTCTTTTTTTAATTCACTCACCGGAGCTTTAGGATGTCCAACGCTGTATTCCTGATAGAAAATCTTGTTGTTTCGTTTCGACTCAACTCTCATATAGGTGCTTAAGGCATTTACAGCTGAAGCACCTACACCATGTAGACCTCCGGAAACTTTATAACCGCCGCCACCGAATTTACCTCCGGCATGTAACACGGTCATAACTAATTCTAGAGCACTTTTACCAGTACCTTCTTTGACTTCATAAGGGATACCTCGGCCATCATCAGCGACGCTGACATAATTATCTTTGTGAAGAGTGATCCAAACATTTTTGGCATAGCCTGCCATTGCCTCATCCACTGAGTTATCAATGATCTCTTTTACCATCACCCAAAGTCCGCGTTCGTCTGTTGAACCAATATACATTCCCGGGCGCTTTCGCACCGGTTCAAGACCTTCTAAGACCTGGATTTCTTTTGCACCGTAGTTATTGTCTGGTTTAGCCATACTGACTGACCCAGTTTATCAGCCCACTCTTGGATTTGCAAGTCTAATCAGCTTAGAAATTGCCAATTTTATAGACATCGGTTTATAATCATTGACCGTGAACGACCAAATTGAAAAAATAACCTTATTTACCCTTAATATCGAAGGTGATCGACATCTAGAACGATTGCAAAAATTTATTACTGAATATTCACCAACTATATTAACCTTGCAAGAGATTTTTCAGCGCGATGCCGAAATGATTGCTAAAAAATATGGCTATAATTGCCATTATCTAGCTTTGACTCTGGCTAAAACCAAAACTGAACCAATCCAAGAGCATCCCTGGGGATTAGCTATTTTAACTAAACTAACTGTTAAAAGTATTCAAAATTTTTGCTATGTTGGCGAAAATTTACCAGTTCAATCCTTTGCTTTCGATAAACACCCAAATGATGATTGTTTAAGACGAGGTTTTATTAATTTAGAATTAGCTTCCTCAGCTGGAAGATCTATCCGGATCATGACCACCAAATTTACCTGGACGCCTGATAGCAAAGCTTCTGAAGAGCAAAGACAGGATTTAGTTGCCTTTCATGATTATTTACGACAATACACATCTTTCATATTAGCTGGAGATTTTAACGCTCCTCGTGGAGGTGAGATTTATACCAAGATTAAAGATAATTATATCGATTGGTTGCCAGCAAATATTAAATCGACTCTTGACCCAGAACTTCATAAAGTCGGTAATTTGGAATTAGCTGTGGATAGTATCTTTAGTACCTCAGATTATCAACTTGAATCAGTTGAAGTTAAAACTGGACTAAGCGATCACTGTGGTATCTTGGCCACGATTAAAGTGTTGGCAGAGACAGAGCCAACCATTCCAGAATAGATCTGGAATTTACATTTTGTTCAGACCACTTCTTAGCCAATAAACAATTTTTAGCTGCTGACAACACCTTTGGATCTTTCACAAGCTGTTTCTCTGACCATTTAGCTAACTGATTGATCAATTCCTGTCGCTCATCTAATTTCTCCACTAAGCTAAATCGTTTCTCGATGTCCGCCTTTAGAAAATCTAGAGCTGCAGTTAGATTAGTAGAATCATCAGATTGAATTAACTGTTGCTCTATTCTTGATAAAAATGTTGGCAATAGCTGATTGGATTGATCTGCACCTAAGATAAAAATCGCTTGATGCGGAAGCTCTTCAATTGTTTTTAATAATGCATTTTGAGCGGCATCTGTTAGATTTTGCGCTTGTGAGATAACCACTACTCTGCCAGTTTCTTGGAATGGCTTTAAACTGAAATGACTATTAATTTGCTTGGCTTGATCAACACCCAATTTAGAATCTGCTTCATACCATAAAACATCCGGGCTAGTTCGTTTAATTTTATAACTATTTAGGTGTTCAACCAGTTTAGTCTCAAGCAATTGAAGATCGTTACAAATAAATATTTTGGCTAACATCGACCATATTTTAGCATGGGCGGGAAGTCAGCAATCGGACTACCGCTAGCAGCTGAAGTCGGCAATCAGACTACCGCTGACCGTCTACCGCCATCGAAAGCCAGCAGCCAGCAGCTTTTAGCTAGCAGCCAAAGAGAGCACGTGGGTGGTTGGGGGTGGGAGGTGGAAAGGCAAAATGCAGAGAATAGATACTAGCGTATACTTAGTCGGAAGTCGGAAGTCGGAAGTCGGAAGTCGGAAGTCGGTCTACCTCAAACCTGTTCTCCTTTAATTACTAAGTTGACTACTACTCGCTTCTGCGTTGATAATGAGATCATCCCGGGATCGTTGCGGGGAAACTGCCTATGAGTCAAATACAAATTAACATTGAAGATATTCTGCTTCAGCAAGGAATATTAAATACTAATCAAGTTTCGGCTATTAAATTAGAGGCTATTAATACCGGTAAGCCTGCTGAAACTATTATTGAAGAACGGCAACTAGCTCCAAAAGCTCGAGTCATCCAAGCTAAAGCTCAGATCTTAGGCATTCCTTTTATTGATATCGAATCTCAAGCGATCTCAACTGAAGTTTTGAATCTGATCCCTGAAGGTGTCGCCCGTCGCTATAATTTAATTCCATTCCAAAAAGATATTGATTCAATCTCAGTAGCCATGGCTGATCCTCTTGATCTCCAGGTAGTGCAATTTATTGAGAAAAAATCTGGAATTCAGATTAAGCGTTTTATCAGCTCTGCAGAGGATATTCTCAAAGCGATTAATACACAATACTCCCAAAATCTAACTACTGAGGTGGTATCAGCTCTTCGGGAAGTTTCAGCTTCAAGCGAGCGAACTGCCCAACAATCAGACCAAGCTGAAGTTATTAAAGAAGCGCCTGTGGCTAATATTGTCACTCAGTTACTCGATTACGCGGTCAAAGCTCATGCTTCAGATATTCATATTGAACCTTTAGAAACTCAAACCCGTGTTCGTTATCGTATTGATGGTATTTTGCACGAAAAGATTATATTACCGAAAAAAGTGCATGATGCAGTCATCTCGAGAATTAAAATCTTATCTAATTTAAAAATTGATGAGCGACGATTACCTCAAGATGGTCGATTTAGCTTTACTGGTGGTAATGAACAAATTGATCTTCGGGTCTCGACACTGCCAACTGTCCACGGTGAAAAAGCAGTTATGCGACTTTTAGCTAAATCTCAACATGCCCCAACTTTACAAGAATTAGGTATTCGAGCTATAGCCTTAAAATCTTTAGAAAACCAGTTGCTTCGTCCCCACGGGGTTATTCTAATTTGTGGTCCAACTGGATCAGGTAAAACCACAACTTTATATTCAGTTTTATCCAAGCTGTCTACCACCAAGGTAAATATCTCGACAATTGAAGACCCTGTTGAGTATCAAATTCCTGGTGCCAATCAAGTTCAGGTTAATACCCAAATTGGTTTAACTTTTGCTAATGCTTTAAGATCCTTCTTGCGACAAGATCCAAATATTATGTTGGTAGGAGAGATCCGAGATACTGAAACAGTAGAATTAGCGATTCAGGCAGCCTTAACTGGTCACCAAGTTTTCTCGACAATTCACACCAATTCAGCTTCTGGATCTTTACCTCGTATGCTAGATATGGGTGCTGAACCATATTTAGTTGCTTCAGCTGTAAATTGTTCAGTTGGTCAACGTATTCTCCGAAAAATCTGTAGCCATTGCCAAGTAGCCTACACTCCTCCACCGGAAGTTGCGGAAAATATCAAACAAGTATTAGGACCCTTATTACCTCAAAAACCAATTCAGCTATATAAAGGTAATGGTTGTGGTAATTGCGGCTATACTGGATATCAAGGACGAAGTGGTATCTACGAGGTTTTACCTATCTCTGAGGCGATCGTCAAATTAGTACTGTCCCACGCGTCAGCTGGTGAGATTGAAAAACAAGCGGTTTTGGAAGGTATGATTACAATGAAACAAGATGGTTATTTAAAAGTTTTAGAAGGTCAAACAACTTTAGAGGAGGTTCTCCGTGTCGCTCAAGATTAGTTCTAATAATTCGAATAATTATTTTTTGATCTGGCTTGGCCAGTCAAAAAATCGACCACTGAAAATGGGGGAAAACTATTTTAGCGATTATCTTAATAAATTTTTAATCCAGCTTCGCTGGTTAAAAATCATCACTGTGAAAGGGGTGACGCGAGCAGGCGTAATATGAAGCAAGTACCTTTATTCTTTTTAAGTAAATTTTTTAATTCAGCTTTGCTGATTAAAAAACTTCCCTTAAAAGTGGGGGTCGGGAACGGAGCGATAGCGGAGTGAGCGCACGGGGGAGAAAACTCCTCCAAAGAGTTGTCTCCCCCGTGATTATTTATGAATATTCAACAACTACTACAAACAACAATAGTTCGAAAAGCCTCTGACTTACACTTGTTAGTTGGCTATCCACCTCAAATTCGGGTAAATGGAGAGTTGGTTGCTGCTCCAGGAAGTGCTGAAATCACTAACAATGACATGGAGATTATGCTTCAAGCCATTCTAAATCCTCGTCAGCGACAGATTTTAGATAGTACTTGGGAGCTAGATCTTGGTTTAGGTTTTCAGGATAGTAATCGGTTTCGGGTCAATATTTATCGTCAAAAAGGTAGCTACGCTGCCGCTTTTCGATTAATTCCCAATACCATTCGGCCTTTAGCAGAAACTGGACTACCAGAAGTTGTTCAAAAAGTTGTTAATCTACGACAAGGATTGATTTTGGTAACAGGTCCAACAGGTCATGGTAAATCAACCACATTAGCTTCGTTTATTAATCAGATTAATCAAACACAATCTTCACACGTTATTACAGTTGAAGATCCAATTGAGTTTATTTATCCCAAAGGTAAAAGTATTATCTCTCAACGAGAACTTAATGCTGATACTCAATCTTGGACAAATGCTTTGAAGTATGCACTTCGAGAAGATCCTGATGTGGTTTTAATTGGAGAAATGCGAGACCTAGAAACCATTTCTACAGCTATGACTATCGCTGAAACCGGCCATTTAGTTTTTGCCACTTTGCATACAAATTCAGCAGCTCAGACAGTTGACCGAATTATTGATGTCTTTCCAGAAGACCAACAACCACAGATTAGAACTCAGCTAGCTTCAGTTGTTGAAGCGATTATCTCTGTTCGTTTGATTCCAACTATTCAACCAGGACGAGCATTAGCATCAGAAATTGCTTTCGGAGTTCCAGCACTTCGATCTTTGATTCGTGAAGCTAAAACTCACTTAATTGATAACATGGTTCAAACTTCTGGTGAGTTAGGCATGCGTCTATTAGAAACTTCTTTAGCAGAACTAGTTCACACCGGACAAGTTAGCTCTCAAGTCGCCACCAATTTCTCAATACGTCCTCAAGTGTTGTCTAAATTGTTGTAATCACATCTAAATTGAATGGCCAAATTTAACTACACAGCTAAAGATTACCAAGGCAATCTCCGCAAAGGTGTCATTGATACTGCTGACATTCACCAAGTAGCGCGGGTCTTAAACAAACGTGGATTAGTAGTTATTAGTATTAAAGAGATTAAAGAACACGCCGGCAATTTTTTAGATCGATATCTTAATCGAACATCATTTACAGATTTAGTTATCGCTACTCGGCAGCTAGCCACAATGGTCGAATCAGGTCTGGTTTTGTCAGATTCTTTAGATATTTTATTTGATCAACAATCCAATAAACATTTCAAAGAGGTGTTACAAGAAGTTTCAGATGATATTAAAAATGGTTTTGATTTAGCTTCTGCCTTAAAAAAGCATCCAGATGTCTTCCCTCAGCTTTATTGTAGTTTAGTTAAAGCCGGTGAAGAATCGGGAAAATTAGACACTGTTTTATCTCAAATGGCATTAAATCTGGAGCGAGATCGTGAATTTCGATCTAAAGTCCGAGGGGCCATGATCTATCCAGTAGTTGTCTTCTCTTTAATGATCATCGTTATTATCATCATGATGATCTTCGTTGTTCCTCGTTTGACCTTTTTCTTTAGTCAGTCCAATCTAAAGTTACCAATTTATACTCAAATTTTGATCGGCACTTCCAATTTTATGGTTAACTTCTGGTGGCTATTAACAATTATTGGCATTGGTCTCTATATTCTCTTTAGGCGATGGATCTCGACTCCAAATGGTAAATATCAATTTGATTTAATTTTGCTAAAGATCCCTGTAGTGGGTAAAGTTATCAGAGGCACTTCTTTAACAAATTTCACTCGAACTTTTGGGTTATTAATTCATGCAGGTTTACCGATACTAGATGCTTTAGTTATCGTCGCTTCTATAGTCGGTAATCGCGTCTACGAACGAGCTTTAGAAGATTGTTTTAAAGGTGTTGAGCGAGGTCTAACCTTATCTGCTCAACTCGAAACTAGTACCGCTTTTCCAAAGATTATCTCCCAAATGTTTAGAGTCGGTGAAGAAACAGGAAAAGTTGATCAAATCTCTTTTAAATTGGCAGAATATTTTGAGTCAGAGACTGATCATTTAGTTAAAAATTTAACAGTTATTATCGAACCAGTTGTTTTAGTAATTTTAGGTTTAGGTGTCGCTTTCTTGATCATTTCTTTGATCCTACCTATCTATCAGCTCAGTACTTCAGTCTAGTGAAAATAGTCGGCAGCCGCGAAATTAGTAATTAGGGTTTAGGAGCTAGCAGCGGCAATCAGTCTACCGACTTCCGACTTCCGACTTCCGACTTCCGACTAAGTATACCCTACTATCTATTTCTGCTTTAATTGCAGGCGGTAGACGGTTAGCGGTAGTCCGATTGCTGACTTCCGACTAAGTATACGCTATTATCTATTTTCTGCATTTTGCCTTTCCACCTCCCACCCCCAACCACCTACGTGCTCTCTTTGGCTGCTAGCTAAAAGCTGTCTGCTGCCAGCTCCTACCCCCTACACTTATCACTTATTACCGCGAGTTTACTAACCTGCTAGAATAATCTTCATGCAGCTCTGGCAGATCTTAAAGCAAACCTACCAACGACATCCTTTAACTTTCCGAATTATCTTTTATCTCTGTTTAGCCACCTTATTTATGTATCGATGTTGGATGTATCTTGATCCTGATTTTGGCTGGCATTTACGTCTGGGACAACTAATTTTAAGCAATGGTATTCCCCTTACTGACCCGTACAGTTACACCATGCCAGACTATCCCTATATTGATCATGAATGGCTAGTTAATGTCTTAATTTATATTATTTATTCAAATCTTGGCACGCTAGGTTTATCAGCAATCTTCGGATTGATCGCTACTATATCTTTAGTCATAGCACTACCCAAAAAATTATTTACTTGGGGGATTTGGCCTACTTTACTAGGCGCAGCGGGCTTTATGGTTTTCGTCGGTCATCGGCCTCAAGTTTTTAGTTGGCTGTTTTTATCGATCATTATCCGCCTTATTTATGATTCTAAATTATGGCAACAATATCGGCTTTATCTACCAATTATTTTTATTGTTTGGGCCAATATGCACGGAGGATTTGCTTTAGGCCTGGCTTTATTAGTTTTGCATATTGTTTATCGATTCATTATTGAAAAGCGCTGGTGGCCACTGGATTGGATTATTGTTTTTAGTTGTTTAATTGCGACATTTATTAACCCCTACGGTCCACGAATGTGGTTTGAAATCTACCAAACTATGACTGACCAAACTTTGAGTCGGTTAATTGTCGAGTGGTCACCGATGATTACCACAAAACAAATTTGGTGGAATCCATCATTTTGGTTGTTTAGTGGTGGTACTTTAATTTTGACTCTTCTTAACTGGCGGCAAATTCCTAAATTTCAAATACTGATTTCAGTTTTAATGTTAATTGCTGCCTATTATAGTCGCCGTCATTTAACTCTGGCTGTTATCGCCACTTTGCCTGTTTTAGCATTGGCCATTCATTTAACTTATCAACGATGGATACAGGATCGATTACCTAATCGAGCGAAAATCGGAATCGTTATGACTACTAGTCTAATAGTATTAGTCGTCTCCATCAGTCAAATTAGGCCATTAATTTATCAAGAAATGGAAGATTTTTTCTATCCGAAATTAGCTGTTAAATATTTAGAGGCCACACCAATCAACGGGAGGATCTTAACTCATTACAGTTGGGGTGGATACTTAATCTGGAAACTACCGGAGCAAAAAGTTTTTGTCGATGGCAGGATGCCTTCGTGGCGTTGGGAAGCTCCAGAAGGCCAAAGCGACCGAGCTCTTTATGATTACATCAGATTAATATCTGGACAAGTCGATATTGAACCTTATTTAACAAAATATCAAATTCAAACTGTGGTCTGGCCAACACATCGGTTTGATAAAGCCAATGCCTCAAGTGAATTACAAGGAAAGATCACCAGTGAGATTCAATCAACAGACCCGATTTTAAAACAACTACAACAAGGGGGATTCAAATTGGTCTATCAAGATTTAGTTTCAATTATTTTAGTCCGAAAGTCTCAAAATTAACTTCAAAATTCAATTACTATTTTCATTGCTGCGACAGGTACTTGACGTGCCAATGTTGAATATGACTAGAATGGAATAGATCTAATTTCATTTTCGAAGGAGGTGATTAATTTGCGAAAAACTGCCCAAGGTTTTACCTTAGTCGAACTTTTAGTAGTTATTGCAATTGTAGCTATTTTAGCTGCTGCAGTAGTCCTTATTATTAATCCACTAGAGTTAACTAAACGAAGTCGTGATGCAACACGATTAGCCGATATGGCAAATCTCCAACAAGCTATTAACGTCGCTGTGCAAGAATCAACCTCTGGTTCGAATATTCTATGCAACGGTGATGCTAATGGTGCATGTACCGGTGATTCGAGTGCTGATACTCGAGTATCCAATGGTACAGGTTGGGTTAAAGTTAACCTAAGTACTGCAAAGTCAGTGTCAGTTCCAACATTACCTGTTGATCCATTGAATACAGGAACCAATATTTATGCTTATGGCACAAATGGAGGTGTCGGTGTTGCAGCAACTGCCTGGGAAATCAATTGTGTCTTAGAATCACAACAGTATGCATCTGGTGCAAACAACAAGATGTCAACTGATGGTGGAAACAACGACACAGTATATGAAGTCGGTTCCGACTTATCTATTTTGAACTAGGCATGATTAACTTAGGTTTGGGTTTAATATTAGGTTTGGTATTAGGAAGTTTTTTTAAGTGTTTGGCTGATCGATCGCTAAACGAAAACGCGTTTACCGGGAGGTCGTACTGTCCAGATTGTGGCCACTCTCTGCGATGGTATGACCTTATCCCGGTTTTTTCTTATCTATCTACGTTCGGAAATTGCCGTTACTGTCATAAACATATTCCTCTGGAGTATCCGATTTTTGAATTATCGACTGGTTTATTAGTGGGAGTACTTTTTTATCTACAAATGCCACAATGGTGGATTGATTTTTCCCCAGCTACAATCTTAATCACCATTACAGTATTTTTAAAAAGTTTGTTTATCGGTGTTTTAATGGCTTTCGTAATTACTGATTTAAGAGCTGGTTTAATACCAGACCGATTGACCTTCCCAGCGATCAAGTTTAGTTTTGTTTGTTTAATCGGGATAACTATTTATCAGTTCTTTTTCCCGAATGTTGTTGCAAGTTTACCATGGTGGTTAAATCAATATCCGTTCCAACATTGGATTGCGGCTATTTATCAACCATTATTAACTCACACATTAGCTGCTTTATTATTAGGTGGCTTTTTTGCCGGTTTAATTATACTAACTAAGGGGAAAGGTCTAGGTGGTGGTGATTTTAAACTAGGTATTTTAATGGGATTAGTTTTGGGCTTATCAGCCACATTTACTGCTTTAATGATCTCCTTCTTATCGGGATCAATTGTTGGTGTCTCGTTAATTTTATTTGGTAAAAAACATTTTGGCCAAACTATTCCCTTTGGCCCATTTTTAGTATTAGGTAGTATAGTTGCTTTATTTTGGGGACCAGAGATCTGGAACTGGTATTTAAATCTTCGATTCTAAAATAACTTGACAGTTATAACTCCTCCCCGCTATCGTAACTGTAATGCCCAAAAAATCTCCTCAGTCTGGATTTACACTCGTTGAACTATTAGTTGCTATCGCAATTGTAGCTATAATCTCTGCTGTCTCGATGGTCACATACAGTGGACTTCAAAAAAATGCTCGTGATTCAAGACGGCAAGGTGATATTAATTCTATAGCTACAGCTTTAGAAACTAATAAATCACCTACCAGTGCTAATTATTCTGCTTTAGTAAGTACACAATTTGCTTCGGGAACAATTCCGAGTGATACTACTACCGCTAAATACTGTGCACTTCTCGGTTCAACTACCCGGCCAACTACCTGGGCTGTCTCCTCTATCTGTCCAAGTGGCTATGTAGAAATTATCCCTACTAGTCCTCCTTCCTTTGAAGCAAATTCAAGTTGGGTGGT
>CAZZEB010000011.1:0-580 GCA_964652495.1 uncultured Gammaproteobacteria bacterium | reverse complement strand
CTTTACTCGAAAATGGCACCAATCCCAATGTTTATTGTCGAGCTAGTGCTCAATAAAAATGCGAAATAAATCAGGTTTTACTCTTATCGAGATTCTAGTAGCAATGACAATTATTGCCGTAGTTTTTACTGTGGTTTTAACCTCATATTTAGCTGCTCAAAGGAATGCCCGAAATGCACAACGATTAACTGATTTAGAATCTATTCGCTCAGCTTTAGAACAATATTACGCCGATCAAAAGTATTATCCAGCCACTCTGCCATTAGCTCAATCTTCGCCAATTACCAACCAAGTTGGAGCCGCTTCACCAACACCATCGACTACTGTAACTTACTTAAAAAATGTTCCTACTGAGCCGACTCAAGCAGATTTTCCATATTGTTATATCGCATCTAACTTAGATGAGTCAGCTTGTACCAGTAGTCTATGTCAATATTATTTACTCTATACAAACTTAGAAGGTTCGACGACCAACGCTGGTACTTGCGGTAGTAAAACGTATAACACTAAAGTCACCCCACCGTAGATCACATAAGGCGCCCGACTTCAGCTGTTTGTCTTGTCATTCCGGACTAGTACT
>CAZZEB010000010.1:6457-14628 GCA_964652495.1 uncultured Gammaproteobacteria bacterium | reverse complement strand
AATAGACTTTGACTAACATGAGCAAAAAACATCATAAGCTCTTGCAGCAAAAATGGCAATTAGCTAAAGTTAAGTTATGCCCTTAAATAAAAGTAACTCTCAGAATGGTTTTACACTAATTGAATTATTAGTCGCGATCTCAATCGTAGCCATTATCTCGGCGATCGGCATGGTGTCTTATACTTCAGCTCAACAGGCGGCTCGGGACAGTAAACGAAAACAAGATTTAGCCGCTTTAACAACAGCTGTAGAATTATACAAACAATCAACTAAAGCTTATCCAAGCACTAGTAGTGGTTATGTTTTTCAACGTTTAGCGACCTTATCTAATGGATATATTAATAAGTTGCCTGATGGGCCAAGATGTGACACTAATAATTTAAGTGGTGAATGTTATTACTATTCATATAGCAATGGGAAATTTTTCCTTTACACACGAATGGAGAATGCAGCGAATGCGGATTTAACTGGCTGTAATACCGACGAATCATCGGATACGCCAGCTGGAAATTGGGGAACAACACCTTTAACAGCTAGTAACTTTCCCAACGCATATTGTATATCGGTAACAAATTAATGAATCAAAATGATCCCTCACATCTAACTTTGCAATTTCCACCTAATTTTTTGTGGGGATCTGCGACATCGAGTCATCAGGTAGAAGGAAATAATACTAATAACGATTGGTGGGAGTGGGAACAAAGAGTTCAGCCGCCGGAAAAAAGATCGGGATTAGCATGCAATCAATATGAATTGTATGAACAAGATTTTGATCTAATCAAAGAATTAGGACACAACGCTCACCGTTTATCTTTAGAATGGTCTCGAATCGAGCCTGTAGAAGGTCAATTTGATGCTGCGGCGATTGAACACTATCGATTAGTATTAAAAGCTTTGCAAGATCGAGGAATTAAAGTAATGCTGACAACATTTCACTTTACAATTCCCCGTTGGTTAGCCGCAAAGGGCGGTTGGGAAAATGGGAAAGCTGCTAAATATTTCGCCCGATTTATAGATCGGATTACTCCAGTTTATAAAGATTATGTCGACTTGTGGTGCACTATAAATGAGCCCGGAGTTTATATTTATCAGAATTATATTATTGGTGCTTGGCCACCACAAAAAATCAGCTGGTGGAAGAGCTTTAAAGTTTATATGAATTTAATCAAAGGTCATCAATTAGCTTACAAGATGATTCATAAACATCAACTGAATGCTCGGGTCGGAATTGCCCATAATGTTAATTCAATTCGAGCATTACATAAACATTCATTCCGAGAAAATTTTGCTGTTTGGATGGGTGATTTGATAGCTAATCAATCGTTCTTATTATTAACTGGTAAAAACACTCACGATTATATTGGTTTGAATTATTACTTTAATCGGTATGTTAGTTTAACTGATAACAAATTCTGGCCCAGAGCTTTTGATATTAAAGAGAGTCAAAAAGACACTTCAGACCTCGGTTGGGAAGTTCGACCGGAGGGGATTTTTGATGTCATTATGAATTTTGCAGCGTATAAAAAACCAATCTATATTACTGAAAATGGGATCTCTGTAGCCAAAGATGATCGACGAGCCCGATTTTTAGTGTCTTATTTAAAAGAAGCTTATCACGCAATTCGGTTAGGCGCTGATTTGCGAGGATATTTTTACTGGAGTTTTATGGATAACTTTGAATGGGCAGATGGGTTTAAACCACGATTTGGCATGGTTGAAGTTGATTATGAAACCATGAAAAGGACTCCTAGAAACTCGGCTTATGTTTATAGAAAGATTATTGAAAATAATGGACTACCCTACTCAGTTTTGAAGCTTCGTGGCCATGGAATTGAGGCCAAGGAGGTTCTTTAAACCAATTTAAAATATGAGCCATTTACCCTTTACTTTATTGGCTTATTTATTTAATGCGACCTCAGTTTTGGTTGATAAGTTTCTACTAACAAAATCAATTAAAGATCCATTAATTTATGTTTTTTACTTTAGTTGCTTTAGCTTGTTAGTACTGGTAGTAATCCCCTTCACGCACATTCCAAATTGGCAGGTTTTAAGTTTAGCCTCACTTTCAACTATCCTTTGGACAACTGGAGCTTATTTTATGATCCGTGCCTTGATGAGAGGTCATGCAGCTCGGGTAATTCCAATCATTGGAACTTTAATTCCCCTAATCACTTTAGGAATTAATCAAATAACCGGCAATCAAGTAAATACTAATCAGATCTGGGCAGTTTGGATTTTAGTGATGGGACTAGCCTTTTTGACCTTACCTGCGTGGAAAGGCAAAGTTGATAAATGGGAATTAATTTATGAAGGTCTAGCGTCAATGCTGTTTGCAGTTTCCTATGTAATTTTGCATCAGGCATATTTAATGGACGACTTCTTAACAGTTTTTGTCTGGTCTAGGATGGTACTCATCCCAGTTGGAGCTTTGATACTACTTATACCTTATTCCCGACATATTGTTTTAGCGAAAGACCACGAATCATTCAAATTAAATAGCAAATATGGGGGGATATTTTTATTAGGACAGTTGGCTGGCGGTGCATCTGAGTTATTAATTACCTTTTCAGTATCATTGGCTAATCCGGCCATAGTAAGTGCTTTACAAGGTAGTCAGTATATCTTCTTAATCGTAGCTTCTTGGATTCTAGCCAAACGCTGGCCAAAAATATATCACGAACCATCTGGCTGGCTAGGAATGGCTGGTAAATTAATTGGAATTTTATTAGTCGGCTTTGGTTTATATATTTTGGCTATAGCAGTACCAACAAAACAGTTAGAACTCGGGGTAACTTTTTCAGAAAGATATGCTAGGGAATTAGGGGTTGACCCAAAAGTAGTTTTTGAAAAGAGTTTATCCGAATTAAATATTAAGCGAATTAAATTGCCTGTGTATTGGGATGAAACAGAATTAGAACCTGGACAATACGATTTCACTAAAACTGATGGTTATTTGGAAATGGCTAAACCATATCAAACAGAAATCCTATTAAGTGTTGGTTACAAACAACCACGCTGGCCAGAATGTTTCGCACCAGAATGGACAACTAAATTAACCGATGAACAGTTCCAACAAAAGATTGTGGAGTTTGTAACAGCTACAGTAAAACATTATCAGAGTTATGAACAAATAAAATATTGGCAAATCGAAAATGAGCCATTGTTGGCTTGGGGAGATTGTCCAAAGATGGCGAGGTTAACTCCAGAATTATTAGCCAAAGAGGTCGCCGCTGTTAGAGCCATAGATCAACGCCCGATTGTTCTGACTGATTCTGGGGAATTAAGAAGTTGGGTCGATGCTATGAAACCATCAGATATTTTTGGATTTTCCTTATACCGAACTGTTCATAATCCAATCTTTGGTTTAGTGGATTATCCATTACCTCCAATTTATTATCAATTAAAAGCAACCATCTCCAAAATAATTCTTGGTAAGAGCTCTAATGTCTGGATTACAGAGTTACAAACTGAACCTTGGTCAGTAACCGGAGCGCCATTACCAGAAGTTGAGTTATCTGAGCAACGCCGAGTTTTTCCAGTTAATCGAATGAATGAGCATGTTAATTTCGCCCGTGAAACAGGCTTTGACAGAGCATACTTATGGGGTGTGGAATGGTGGTACTATATGGTCCAGCAAAATGATAGTAGCTATTGGCAAAGCGCTAAACAAATTTTTAGCGAAGAAACTAAAAATCATTAATAAAATTGACCCCCAAATATTAATTATATTTAAAGTGTATTATTTGATGTAACCCCTTTTTTTTGAGTTTAAATTAAGGTATTATTGCTTTAGTTTTCCCCGCCCTTTAGACAACTGCCGAATTTAGGCGAGACATGTCGACTGCCCAAACCATCATGGCAAACTAAATTGGATTGATCACCACTTGTTGGTGATTTTTAATATGATCAAACAAAGACTACTATCGGTTTTATTATTTTTAACTTGGTGTCTACTAAAAGTAGGCCAACTTCCAGGGCTTTATCTAAAGTTATTAATCTATATATTTTGGACAAGTTGGAATCCAGAGCCAACTGTAACTTCTAAAAAAATAAAAACATCTCCGGTTGTAAAACAAGTTAATCAAGTTTTAGATCAACCAATAAAAATCAAATTGGATGTTCCAACAATCGACTGGTTAAAGGTTTATAAAAAATCAGTAGTTTATTTAACTTTACCTTTTAGAGTTATTGGGGAAACAGTCACTAGTGGTTTTGGGTTTGTAACAAAACGAATAGTTAAGGCTACAAAATCATTGAGTTTGAATTTTCAAAATTTACCAAAAAGAATTTCACCATCAGTTGTTAAAAAAACAAAAGTTAAGGCAACTCCAAAATTGGAGCCAGTAGTAATTATTTCTACAGAGCAACCAAAACGTTATCCAAAAGTTGTCAGATGGTTAGCGATGTCGATGATTGTCATTGTCTTTTTAACTGGCTACTCATATTTATTATTAAGTTGGGCCTATTCGATTCCCACACCACGAAACTTATCCCATTTAGAGAATCCTAGTACTACAGAATTTTATGATCGAAATGGCAAACTGTTGTATCGATTATACGAAGGGAGAAACCGGACTAAGGTAAAGTTAGATGAATTACCTCCTTATGTCGTCAATGCCACTATCGCTATTGAAGACCAACGCTTCTTTCAACATCCAGGTGTTGATATTGTTGGTATTAGCCGAGCAGTTTGGGTGTTAGCTCATGATAAGGAAGTTCAAGGTGGGTCAACTATTACACAACAGTTAATAAAAAATACTTTATTAACTAATGAGCGAACTTGGCAGAGAAAAATTAAAGAGATGTTTTTAGCTCTTTGGACAGAAACTGTTTTTGACAAAAATCAGATTTTAGAGATGTACTTTAATGAATCACCTTATGGTGGGCCAGCTTGGGGAATTGAAGCTGCAGCTCAGACTTATTTTAATAAAGCAGCCAAAGATCTTAGTTTAGCTGAAGCATCATATTTAGCTGGTCTACCAAATTCTCCGACTGCATATTCACCTTATGGCTCGACACCTGAATTAGGGATTCAACGCCAAAAAGAGGTCTTACGCCGGATGATGGAAGAGGGATACATTACAGCGGAGCAAATGGATAAAGCGTCACAAGAATCATTAGTTTTTGCTCAACCTCATATCGCTATTAAAGCACCTCATTTTGTAATGTGGTTAAGATCCGTGTTAGCCGAGAAATACGGCGAAAAAGCAGTTTCACAAGGCGGGTTACGAGTTTATACGACATTAGATTTGGATGTCCAAGAAATGGCTGAAGAGGTCTTAAATGATGAGTTAGCTAAAATTGGTTACCTTAATGTTACTAACGGTGCAGTAATGGTAATGGATCCAAAAAATGGGCAGATATTAGCCATGGTGGGTAGCAAAAATTATTTTGATCCAAAGATTGGCAATTTTAATGTCGCCATTGCGCCACGACAACCTGGCTCATCGATCAAACCAATTACCTTCGCCACTGGTTTTAAACAGGGGTATAGTCCAGGAACTGTAATGTTAGACACACCATTTACTTATCGTAACCAATGGGAGAATTATAGTCCGGTCAATTATGATGGCAAATTCCATGGGCCAGTTAGTGTTCGCACTTCACTTGGCTCTTCATACAATATTCCAGCAGTAAAAATGTTAGCTTTAGTCGGTATTCCTAATATGGTCCAAACTGCCAAAGATATGGGAATTACTACATTTGAGGATTCTAGCCGTTTTGGTTTATCTCTAACCTTGGGTGGTGGTGAAGTTAAATTAATCGATATGATGACTGTTTATGGGACATTTGCCCAAAATGGTATGAAAGCAACCTCAACTGGAATTGTTAAAGTGGTTGATCAAAAGGGAACAATTCTTGAGGATTCATCCGAAAATATTGCTACCCGCGCTTTAAATCCAGCTGTAGCTTACTTAATCAATAGTGTGTTATCTGATAATGCAGCTAGAACTCCTTCATTTGGACCAAATTCATTATTAAATATTCCGGGTCAAACTGTGGCTGTAAAAACAGGAACAACCGACTTAAAGAGAGATAATTGGACCTTTGGATATACTCAAGATTTAGTTGTCGGAGTCTGGGTAGGCAATAACGACAATACGCCAATGGATCCGAGATTGTCTTCAGGTATTACCGGTGCTGCACCAATTTGGAATCGAATAATGACTAATCTATTACAAGGGAAACAAAATAAACCCTTTGAACGTCCAAGTAATGTAGTAAATATAGTAGTCGATGGAAATAAAGATTTAGGAATAAGTGGAATTAGTCAAAAAGCAGCAGTTTCTTGGACTAAAGAATCACCAACTAGTTCACCTAAAGTAAGAGAAATTACTACAATTACTGACCCTTATAATCAAATTGGGACTCAGCCTCAAAGAAATCAACCAATTAACTAATTAAATAAGGACAACCCAGCCTCGTCGATCAGATTTTGGGATTCTAATTGGTGATGTAATAAATTGTTCAACTTGATCAATAAAGATTAATGTGGCGTACTTTGCATCTTTATGATCTGATCGAAATTGTTGAATATCTTGTTCTCCAGCTAGTGATAATTGTGAAGCATAATGGAGAGCGATAACTGACCAATCATGTTGGTCTAAATTCTCGAAATTAATGACTTTTTTGACGCTAAAACGGCCAACGATCTCCTCTCCAGCCAATTTAATGTAAACTTGGTCTCCAACACTAACTTGGCAAAAAGGGGCAATCCGATTTTTAGAAAATCTACCTTCGATAGTTTTAGTTCCGGTAAGAATCTGTTTTAAAGCTGTTGGAGTAAAGATTGCTAAGTGTTTAGCCATAATGTGAGAATAAAGACTGATTTGTCCTCCCCCGCAATATACACCGTCAGTGTTTTTGGTGCAAGCAAACTAAATACTGGTTAAATCAAGCAAAATATGCTATCATTTGACAGGTCGCCTAAATGATAGGCGATTATTTATTATGAGCGAATCTACAAATTGGCAACAGAAAATAGCTTCACCGCTTGATTTTTTGAAGCAAGTTAGGGTAGAATTAGCCAAAGTTGTTTGGCCTAGTCGGCAACAAACAATCAAGCTTACACTCATAGTAATAATTGTGGCTATGGTTGTAGGCTTTTTTATTTTAGGAGTAGACTTTTTACTCCAACAAGGTTTGAAGTTATTAACTAGCTTCAGACAAGCATAAATATGAATAACGATCACGACAAATTAAATACAGCAGAAGATCAGATGTCTGATGGCGAAGAATTAATTTCTGCAGCCTTACAAGACGAAGCTGGACGGGAAGCAATCGAAGCTCAAGAGCTACAAGAAGATGAAGCTCCAATTAACGATGCAGCTTTAACCGGTGAAATGGATTCTGAAGAAGAACTCGACTCAACTATTGATGAAAGCCAATTAGAAGATCAAGCTGTTACCGTTTCTGAAGCTCCTTCATTAGTAACAGATGCTCCTGAAATGCCAGTTGAGGAAGAAGAAGCTCCAGCTGTAGTAGTTGATGATAATCCAAATGCGCGATGGTATGTAGTTCATACTTATTCAGGACACGAAAATAAAGTTGCAGCAACCTTAAAGCAAAAAGTTGCTTCAGAACATTTAGAAGCTTTTATTTTAGATGTTTTAGTTCCAACTCAAGATAAAATCGAGATCCGAAATGGTAAAAAAGAAGCAGTTAAAGAAAAGATCTTCCCAGGTTATATTTTAGTTCGGTTAGTCTTAACTGATGAATCATGGTTAGCAGTTCGAACAACTCCAGGAGTTACTTCATTCGTTGGTATTGGCAACAAGCCAACTCCAATCCCAGAATCTGAAGTTAAAACTATCGTTAAATTCATGACTCAAGGCGCAGCACCAACATTTAAAGATGTCTTCTTGGTTAATGACACAGTTAAGATCATTGAAGGGCCATTTGCTCAATTTATCGGTAAAGTTGATTCAGTTGATAAAGATCGAGGAAAGGTTAAAGTTTTGGTTTCAATCTTTGGTCGTGAAACACCAGTTGAACTAGACTTCTTACAAGTCACAAAACTATAAAATTATGCCAGCAAAAAACATTAAAACTTTTATTAAATTAAATATTCCAGCTGGTGGAGCTACTGCTGCACCTCCAGTAGGGCCTGCTTTAGGACAACACGGTGTGCCTATTATGGATTTCGTTAAAGCTTTTAACGATCGAACTAA
>CAZZEB010000010.1:573-6447 GCA_964652495.1 uncultured Gammaproteobacteria bacterium | reverse complement strand
CAGTGGAAATATTTTACCAGTGGTAATTACAGTTTTTGATGATCGAACTTTTACTTTTATCACTAAAGAACCACCTATTGCTGAGATGATCAAAAAAGCTTTAAAGATTGATAAGGGTTCAGGCAAAGCTGGAAGAGAAACAGCTGGAACTTTAAATAAAGCTCAAGTTGAAGAGATCGCTAAAGCTAAATTACCAGATTTAAATACCCGAAATGTTGAATCCGCAATGAAAATCGTTGGTGGAGTTGCTCGATCAATGGGCGTGAAAGTAGCAGAATAATGGCAACCGCAAAAACAAAAAAAACTGAAGAAGTAAAAGAAACAACTGCAGAAGTAACTGAAGTTGTTGAAACAAAAGCTGAAAAAGCTAAAAAAACCGAATCTAAAGTTGAAAAGATTCGACATTATCGAAGTAAAAAATATTTAGCAGCTGCTGAAAAAGTTGAAAAAACCAGTAAATATAATTTAGAGAAAGCAGTTGAATTAGCTAAAGAAACCGCTTACTCCAAGTTCAAAGGAAGCTTAGAGCTTCACATCACTACTAGTAACAAAAATGTTCGTGGATTAGTAACATTGCCTCATTTATCAGGAAAACAATTAACTATTTTAGCATTTGGTGATAAGGCAGCTGAAGCTGGTGCAGATATGGTTGGAGATGACAAAAAATTAGAAGATATTATGAAAGGTAAAATTGATTTTGATGCGTTAGTAGCAACTCCTGTTTGGATGGTTAAGTTAGCACGCGCAGCAAAAGTATTAGGACCACGAGGTTTAATGCCAAATCCTAAAAATGGAACTGTTTCCGATAATTTAGAAAAAGCTATTTTAGAATTAAAATCAGGTAAAGTTGAATATCGAACTGAGAATAATTTACCAACTATGCATTTAGGCATTGGAAAATTAGAACAACCATCAGAAGAATTAATGGCTAATATTCGAACTTTATACGCAGCAATTGGTAAATCAAAGATTAAACGATTATTAGTTTCCCCAACCATGGGTCCAGCAATCCGAGTTGATTTATCTTCTATTTAATTTCGATCTTTAATTTTGTTCCAAACTGAGCGTAGATTGATCTCGAGTAAATTCAGACTGATAATTCCAGTACTAATTAATACCAAAGCTATCCATAAATGATTTGTAACTACTGCTGCTGCAACCAGATGATCATCAAGACCAAATATATTACCAAAGATTAGTTGACCAAAAGCCTCAGCGCTGCCCACGAAGCCCGGTGCAGACGGGATTAGAAAAGAAATGGCGGATAAACTGTTTGCTAAATATAGCTGATCGATTGGCAGAGTTAAACCAAAAGCAGACAGAACCATAACCCACAACAAACAGTCTAAAGAAAATCCCAGTAAACTTAATGCTATAACCTTGACCAAATATTTAGGATTTCTTCTAAATTGATAAAAAAAGTCTAAACTCGCTAATGGCAATTTTAAAATGGCTCTAATAACTTTTGGTGATTTTGAAGCTAATATTTGCAATTTATCCAAATTTGACGGCCTCAGAAATGCCACCAAAAACGGCAAGTTACACCCTAAGCCGATCAATACTACCAACCAAGTAACTGAAGAAATAACTGGCAGATCGATAAAAAGTAATAAAATGGCAGCAATCACAAATATCGACCAAAAATCAAAGAATCGATCGAATAAGATAATCAAAATTGATTTCGTTATGGGAACTGAAGCTTGATTAGATAAATAAACTGTTTTTAAAACTTCGCCAGCTCTTAATGGAATTAAAAATGAAACTAGTTGTCCAGTAAAATTCAATAAACTTAGTTGTTTTAAGGTTAAAATCTTTTCATTAGAATCTTTTCTAGTCATATTGAGTATATTTTGTATCCGAACACTCCTAGCAACTGTTGATAATACTGCGATAATAAAAAAAGGTAAAAAGTAGCTAGGATTTAGAGTTGTAAATGCTTGTCCAACTTTCTCCACATCGATGAGTTGTAGCCAGAGCCAAATCAGCCCAATTCCAATCAGAATATTTATTAATATACGTATGGTATTCGCTTTCGACATATACTTTAGTATAGTGGAGTTAGACCAAAATGACACAGTCTAGATTACGCACAGTTCTGTTACTAATTTATTTATTAATTATTGCGGTTGTTCCAACCTTAGCCTTTATCCTTAGTAAATCTTTTAATGCTACCTCCTCTGCTAATAATAGTTCGAAAACCCCTTCCAAGGTCGTTACTACAGTCACCCAGCCACGAGAAGTTCCAGCAACTCTACCCGATACCGAAGTTGAAGATACTGCTAGTTCTAGTGCTTCACCTTCACCTACAGTGAATCTTGTAATTGGACCCACCTTGAGTTTAAAAGTTAGGTTCGAAGGCCGACCAGCTAATAATCAGGCAATGAAGAAGTTATTTGTGGCTATTGCTCAAGGTGATATTCCAAAAAATCCCGAATACTTGCTTCAGTATAATACTGAGGTTTCAAATACTGGCGAAATTGAGGGTTTATCTTTAGCTGGTTTAACTCCTGGCACTACCTACACAGCGTTTATTAAAGGAGAGGCTCAAATTTCAACAGCGTCGGCTTTCTTGATGAGACCTAATCAAACAATTTTAAATAATAATCAGGCGATAGAATTGACCACTGGAGATTTAAATGACGATAACACAATTAATACCGCCGATTTAAACTTATTGCGCCAAGCACTATACGCTAAACCTAGCGATACTAAATGGTATGCTCGGGCAGATTTTAATTTGGATGATATTATTAATTTATTAGATCAAGCTTTAATAGTTAAAAATCTAAATCGATCAGGGGTCAATGGACCATGGCAATCAACTACTGCTGCTAGTTCTTCAGCACAACTTAATGCAGGATCAGTCGTTAGTGAGTCAACACCTCAACCTAATTTCCAAACAATTAATAGCTTTAAACAATTAATAGAAGCTCAAATCTCTCCGGCAACACCGATGCCGACTCCAACGCCAATTACAACTCCAATGCCAACTGAATCATCCGGTTATTGGATGTGGGTACCGAAATATTAGCTATAGCGTTTAGGCAATAGCGTGTAGTCGTAAAGAAGTTTAGAGCAATAACAACCAGCATGAAGGGAAACAAGTTGTATCACGCAAGGAGAATCTACTAATTTCTAACCACTAATTACTCTTATCTCTTGTCACATTTCTCCTATCTCCTCTTTCCCTGCTATCTTCTGATCAACTTAACAACATAAGCTAACATTAAAATAATACTATTTAAAATAACCGGAATTAATAAATAGCCAATACCAATTTTTAACAATTCCTTAACTGGTTCAGTAAACAATGAATTTATAAAAATAAAAGGGCTATTATACGGCGCTAAAAATGTATTTCCGTTTACAAAAGGTATCCAATACAGGATTACATATATCAGGCACAAAACAACAACTGAACTAATCGTTAAACCGAGTGTCCCCTCTAAGTCTTTCTTGCTAGAAAACATGGTATTACCAACTACAAATAATAAGTAACAAAGAATTAGTGCTTGCCACCAAACAAAACTAGTGCTCCAGGGATTTAATTGATTCACGAAAAACGATAGTGTGGCTAAAATCAATCCAATCCCCCACAAAACTGGTGCCACACCGATTAAAGCACGTCGGAAAGGATCTGTTTGACCTATCTCGACACTGCCTAGCTTGACTCCTCCATCGCGGATTTCTGGTGTTAATTCGATCTCCCCGACATGAACCATAAGTAATCCAGCTGTTAGCAAATGAGCTAATTCATGAATTAATGTGCCAGGATAAAGGATAAATGCCACAAATCCAGCCGTAGCATTTTGTTTACCAGTCAGATAATAGCCCAATCGCCAAAGAGCTTTAGCAATAGATCTAGATTGCCAGAAAAGAACGATAAAAACAAAAATGAATGCTGCTAAATACCACATACTCTTTAGTATACAGACAATTAATTGACATTGAGAAATCAATCGTTGATACTTAATATTATAGAGCTGCCCTCTATCGGCAGCTATGTATTTAAAGGAGGTGTCCGATGGATCAATCTAATAATCAACAAACTAAACAATTACCTGCAATGTCGCCAGAAATTCGTGCTTTTATTGAGGGTTTAGTCGAAGATGCCAAGCTATCAAATATCGATGAATCAATGAAAGAACAACTAGTTGAGGAGCTATATGTAAGGCTAGACAACTATATTGCTTCAGTCATTGTTGAAAATATGCCTCCTGAACATTTAGAAGAATTTATCAAGATGAATGAACAGGGAAAATCACAACAAGAGGTTCAACAATTTTTTACTGAGAAGCTCCCAAATGCGGGTGATGTAATGGCTTCAGCTTTATTGCAATTTCGAGAGATGTATTTAGGAAATCAATCAGCTGATACCCAAAACCCTTCAACTAATTAGCTTTATCCAGGAAAAACATGAACGACACTCCTGAAAATCTATCTGCACCAAAGGCTGAGAAGCCTAATCGGTCACAAGTTCTTGAATCTCTAAAAACGATTCAAGATTTTGCTACGCATATTAAGGGACAACCATTAAAACCAGAACAGTCATTTCAACTCCGAGTTTTTGAGCAAACCGTTAATAATACGCCGCTTCAAAATGGAGTTAGCCAAACTGAAAATAGTTTTGTTTCTACTGAAACAGGTCAAAAATTTAGCCAACAAGAAGGTATTCCCTTAAATGAATTAATTCAAATTACAACTGAGAGACTCGGAACTGAAGGATTGAGTTTGGAGGAGCAAAAAAACTAATGCAACACATCGATATTTTGAGAGCGTCTAGCAAGTCTTTTATGTCTTTTCCGGAAAGAATTGATCCTGATCAATACAAAGCTCGTATCGAGCAAGAAGCAGCAATGATGTCTAAAATTCCTGGTGAAACTAGGTCCCATCAAGAGTTACTCGCGGAAGCTGATCGAATTTTAAAAGATCGTATCGAACTAGTCCTCCCAGATGATGAAGCAAAGATACAAGATGGCTCAAATGGGGAGGTAGATAGTTCGCCTGTCAGACCTGATCAAGCAATGATTCTTCGTCCGGATAACCCCTTAGTCCCAATAACTAAGTCTGATGAGGTCGATAGCTCCCCTGTCCGACCTGATCAGGCCATGATTCTCAGACCAGATAATTTTGGAGTTATTAATGAAGATACTAATGATAACGAGGTAGATAGTTCACCTGTCCGACCTGATCAAGCAATGATTCTCAGACCCAATCAAGAGATGATTTTAAGACCAGATGGATCAATGATAAAAGTTGAAGAAGCAAAGTTTACAACTAGCATTACAAATGCCACAGAAACGGTTGATAATATGTCACATTTAGGTGCAAGACGAGATGTTACTGAATCGCTTAGAGAAAAGCGATGGGGATGGCCAATAGATTGGATTAGAAAAACGGGTGTCCGATGGTTAGAAAAATATCATGTTTTACGAAGAGGAGAAAAATTACGTGAAGCTATGATAAATAATAATACTTCACAATGGACCATGGCTGAAGTTAATGGAGCCGCTGCTAAAGTTAATGAACTTAGAGCCAACGGACAATTAGAGCAAAGTAAAATTACAGAGAGGTTTAATAAAGGCCAATTAATTGGCAATGAATCTCAATTTGTGGCAACTGGCGAGCTAAAGAAATTAATTCGAACAGAAATAATTGCAAATATCGTTGATAATAAAATTGAGAACCCAGAACAATTAAGGATAGCTTTAGCCAAATTTGTAAAAGACAATCTAACTAATAACACCATTGTAGATTTTGATGGAAAAGATACAGTCGGGCAACAGTTACAACAAGTTTTTGGAGCTGATGCAAGTCAATTTGGAAGGATAGCTGATTACTTTGCTACAGATTTATTAGAGATGGGTTCTAATA
>CAZZEB010000010.1:0-563 GCA_964652495.1 uncultured Gammaproteobacteria bacterium | reverse complement strand
GCAAAACACAATCAATCACTTGCAGAAATTGATAAACAAATTGAAATAAAACTAGGCAACGCGCGACTAGCTAATGGTGGGAAAAATCAAGATTTTGTAGATAGATTAATAAGTCTTTCTAGAAAATACCAAAATCCAGCTTTAGAAGGTACAGGGAAAATATTAGCTAAAAGTGGAGTTATTTTTAATCCTTTAGGTATTGGAGTAGCAGCTTCGTTAGGTTATACGGCTATTATGCAAGGCAGTAGTATATTGGCAAAAAAAGCTATGTTACCAATTATCCTCGGGACTGCTGGAGCAGCAACAGTAGCTACTGGGGGTATTGCGCCGTTACTGGTAGGCGCTACTGCTGCAGGAGCAATTGCCATGAATCGTAGGTTCTGGGAACTCGGTCAGGATGGAATGCAACATACAGCAGACAGATCAATTATTGGTGAAAAAATTACCGCGAAACAAGAAACACCAAAGAACCTCCTGCAACGATTTGCTAACGATTTTTTAGATTTAAATAGACGAGAATCTCTTAATCGGCGACGATATGACACTGTTTCAGCTATTAATTT
>CAZZEB010000009.1:7492-14671 GCA_964652495.1 uncultured Gammaproteobacteria bacterium | reverse complement strand
GGTCTGGCGGAGGAGTCAACTAATGATTGACCCACTCCCCTATTTAAATAGCTAATTATCAGAATGAGACAGACTGCGGCTATGAATATAAATAATAATAAATATAAAAAGTATTTCATTGGTTTTTAACTAATTTAGTGATTAAAGATTGAGACATTGAAACTTTGGTGCGTAAACCTTGAAGATCTGCTTCCATAGTGGAGATTGTTCTTAATGAATCTTGTTTGATATTAGCTTCAGAGCTAAGTTCAATAATGTAGATTTTCGCTGCTTGGTAGGCGACAGCTTCGTGAGCGTAGGTGATGTAATATCTAGCATATTGTAGGGGATCAGCGTTATTAGTGCAGCCATAAGCAGCACAATCTTCACTATTTGGGGCAACACGCCGTTTGTATTCGTTCAAAATTTCTGCTTGGCGAATCATAATATTCTCTAATTCTTCTGACTGACGCTTATTAACGGCAGCGATCTGCTTGGTCATAGCTTCTAATTGTTGTTGATGAGTTGGAGAATAATTTTTGACTTTATTTTGATATGCTTCTCGCTTGGAATTAATAATATCTTCGGGGGTAGTTCTAGCCTGAATGGGTCCAGCTAAAAATAAATTACTAAAAACGATAGTTAAAATTAGAAAAACTCGGATTTGGAGTGACTTCATCTTTCTGATTTTAACTCAAAATTTAATTTGGAGCTAGAATCATCATTGACAGGGTTACTAGGTCTTAGATTAGTATTAATTGATGGAGAATTCTTTTGAAGATCAGTTAAAACAGTGGGAGTTAATATCCTCTAACCCATCCCAGGCTCAAATTGATGTAGTAGCAACGTGGATTAAGCAAAATCAGATTAATGCTGACGAACTAGTATTAAATGCAGCAAAAAGAGTTTTTACCAATCTTCATTGGTTAGTTACAGAATATAAGAAGGCTCGAGATAATTATGTTCGATTAAGTCAGTCAACTTTAACTGCAGGGTCAAATGAGTTATTTATCGAACAACTTAATCTGTTACATCAGATTGCCGAACATCGAGAAGAGTTAGAAGAAGATTTGGAATTAGTTGGGGATTTATTGTCTGAGATTGGAGTTGAATTTGATCCGTCGCAAAATACTTTAGTTGCTCATGAGGTAGTTGCTGAAATGCCAACCCACTCCTCTACCGAGATGAATGTTTCCACCAATTCTTGGTCTAGTGATACAGCAGGGATAGTTCCGCAACATCCGACAGTTGAAGCGACACCAGTAAATAATCCGTTAGTAAATGAAGTTTCAGTCTCGACAAGTGCTGAGGTTCAACCAGAGGTTTCAAAACCTGTTGAATCTATAGAGGAGATCCATTTAGCTGGAGCTGAAGGCAACCATCAAATGAATTCTGAGCCGATGGTGGAAGTACCAGTAGAGGAGAATTCAACTCAGCCTGAAGTTCAGCAGGTGGTAGAGCTAACTCCTACTGAGCCAAAACCAGCAGATTTATCAACTTTGAATTTAGATCTTCCATTAGGAAATCAGCTCCGACAAATTGCTGAAGGGATGGAGGGTGATGCGAATGAAAATTATTATCAACTATTGAAGCAGGCTTTAGCTAACGATGATTATCGATCTAAGTTACGAGCTCGAGCTCAGAAGGTGGTTGATAACGAATCAGGAAATGAGACTTTTGAACAGATTAATGCCGCACGGGATATTTTAAGATCGATTGAACAGGTTGAAGTAAATCCAGGAGCACCATTGGAAGTTTATGCTATTGCCAGTCATTTTCTAAGCTAAATACTATTTTTTCTTGACTAAAGATATCCAGTTTTGATAAGCTCATAAACATGGAAGACAAACCTGCCGGGTCTTCAAGCTTGCCCACTTCTACTAGTTCCGATACACCACCAACTACCATTCCTGGAATGGCCTCTGATCCTGTTGCACCTCCTGCTCCTACAACAGCACCTGATCCGTTTGCTTCGACTCCAACTCCACCACCAGCGACACCTTCGCCAGCACCAGTTGTTGAACCGACTGCAGTTGCGGAACCTACCCCAATCGTAGTGACAACACCGCCAAATATTAGTAGCTCAGAGCCAGCAGCACCACCTACATCAGGAACAGAAGCTACTTCAACTTCAGTTGGAACTCCAGCCCCAGCTGCGACGCCAAATGGTAGTCCAACTGTTACTTCCGGAGCAGCTCCTGCTGATGTTATTACTGCTTCAGCTCATCGAGGATCAAGTCATAAAATTTGGATTGCGGTCAGTGTAATAGTCGTTGTAATCATTAGTGGTTTATTAGGAGCATTTTTATTTATGAAACCCTCTGGTGAACAGGCTGCTGTTACAGAATCAACACCAGCTCCAGTAGCAGATGTGGCTACTCCTCCACCAGCACAAGAATCAATTGATGGTCCAGCAATGGCACCTGTTAAAAAAGAAGTTACAGTCGATGAAATGGTTGCTTCATTAGACCAAGAATTAACAACTATCGATGGAGCTTTAACTAAAGCTGACCAAGGATTGGCGGATAAACAAGGGGATTTGAAAGAATGAGAAATTCAATTTTAGTATTTATTGCTTTAATAATTGTTTTAGCTAGTCCAAGTGCAGCATTGGCTCAAACATCTGTAGTTTCTCGATCTCGTGAAGCTACATCTGGAGCAACAGCCACAAGTAGTGCCAAACCTGCAGTTAATGCCAAAATGGAGGCATTTCGTGCTAAAGGCGTTAAAGAAATTGACAGAAGATTAAATACCTTAAATCAATTAATGTTGGATTTAAATGGCAGTATGAAACTATCAAATGCTAATAAAACAGCATTGGCAAAAGAGATTACTGATGAAATTAGCGGCTTAACAGATTTGAAATCTAAAATCGTGGCTGATACTGATATCGCCATGTTAAGAACTCATATCAAAGAAATCAGTGATGATTACAGAGTTTATGCATTGATTGTCCCTAAGATTCAAATTCTAGTAGCTGCAGATCAAATTTGGTTACAAACAGAAAAAATGGCAACAGTTTCAGCAAAATTAGAGATGAGTTATAACGAAGCTTCAGCAGCTGGAACAAATGTAAAAAGTTGGAGAGTTGCTTTAGATGATCTGGCTAAACAATTAGCAAATGCTCAAACTGAAATTGTGACTTTAGAGAACAGTGTCTTACCTTTACAACCAACTGGTTATCCAGCCAATAAATCAGTTTTACAAAAAGCTCGACGAAGCTTAGATACAGCTAGAGCTAGTTTGAAGATTGCTCGAAAAGATATTGATACTGTGTATAAGGCATGGAAAGGGGCAATGGCTGACAAGACTGCTAATACCCGAATGATGATGAAAGAAACTACTATGCCAAAGCCAGCTACAGCTTCTCCAAAAGTAGCTTCGACTTCTGCAAAGCCTCTCTAAGAATTAACTTATTTTAAATGGATTGAAGTTAGTTTTAGTATCATAGTAATCTTCTTTTTCTTGACGTTTTAACCAATTAACAACTGCATATGTGACTGGAGTAAAGACGGTTTCGACAGCGCATTTAAATAAGTAACCACTAATACCGACTGAGATAAATAAGTCCAAAGGGAGTACACCCCAGAAAGCGATAAACATAAAAATAGTTGTATCAATGGCTTCACCAACTAAAGTTGAGCCGATGGTTCGAGACCAGAGCCATTTGCCTTTGGTGGCGATTTTCATTTTAGCTAAAGTAAAGGAATTTGATAATTCACCAGCTAAATAAGCGATTACGCTGGCTAGCACAATTCGCCAAGTACCGCCTAAGACGTTTTTCCAGTCTTCTTGAAATGGCCAATCTGGGGCTGCTGGTAAAGCAGTAACGATGCTGAGAGTGACTGCCATTAATAAAGCAGAGATAAAACCGATCCAGATAACTCGGCGAGCTCTTTTATATCCGTAAACCTCAGTTAAAATGTCGCCAAAAATATAGCTGAGCGGAAAAAGTAAGCCGCCACCATCAAGTGATAATGGTCAAACAGTCAAGATTTTATTGGCCGAGATATTGGAAATAAGTAGTACTGCTACAAATAATCCAGTGATGATGTCTAAATATTTAAATTGATTAATTTCTGTAATTTGCTTGGTTGGCATGAGGTGATTGTAACATGTAGGTGGCTAAGGTAGAATCATTTTATGAAAAAATGGAAAGTTATAGAATCGAAATTTGCCTTTGATAATAAGTGGTTTAAGGTTCAACAGGATAGTGTCGAGCTATCAAATGGCAAAATTATTGATGACTTTTTTATGTGGAAAGAGGGTCCGATTGGTGTTGCTGTAGCACTAACTTCAGAAAATGAAATTTTATTAGTTCGTGAGTATCGCCATGCAGCTGGTGAGGTTTTAATTCAATTACCAGCAGGGATTTTAAATGAAGGGGAGGATTATCAGCTAGGAAGTTTACGAGAATTAGAGGAAGAAACTGGCTACTCGAGTAAGGATGTTGTACCGTTAGCAACTTTATATCGAAGTCCGTCAAAGATTATTGGTACAGTTCGAGGTTATTTAATGAGGAACTGTTACTTATTAGAAGGAGAGCGTCATTTAGATGAGACTGAGGATATAGAGTTAGTAAAAATGCCATTTAGCGATGCGTTGAAGTTAATTGATGATGGGGTGATTGTGAATAGTGATTCTGTAGCTTTAATATTGATGGCAGCACGTAAGTTGAATTTAAAATAACTCCAAGTTTTATCCTAACCACTGCTTTTTAAATGATTGGAATTGCTGATTGATGATTGATTCTCGGATTTGATTAACTAAATTAAGCATAAAATGGACATTATGAATGGTAGCTAAGCGATGATAAAGAATCTCACTTGCCATGAATAAGTGACGCAAATAGGCACGACTAAATGTTTGACAGGTGTAGCATGTGCATTGCTGATCAATTGGTTGGGAATCTAAGGTAAATTCGGAATTACGAATAGATAGGGTGTATTTATTACCAGGGTTACCGCCACTTTTTGGGGAGATGTATAGTGAACCATTACGTGCCCGTCGAGTTGGGGCAACGCAATCAAACATATCAATTCCTCGTTCGACACAATTAAAGAAATCTTCGACTTCACCAATTCCTAAAGCATGCTTTGGCCATTCATCAGGCAAGTATGGCATAACCCATTCCATTGTTTGGTAGATCGCTTTGCTAGCTGCCCAGTCAGTATTTTCACCATCGCTACTTTTTCCTAATAGACTACGATCTGTTGGCCAATATTCACTTGTTCCAAATGAACCGCCGATTGATAAGCCGGAAAAGTCATGTGAAGCAACCCACTTAGCTTCTTTGACGCGAATTTCTTGATCATAAACGCCTTGAAGAATTCCAAAAAGTTGAGAATGAGGATTGATAGAAGCAGCAAGATTGTTCTGGAAATAATCTTTACTAGCGAGTTCCCAGCGATGGGTTCGTTCGAGAGATTTGAATGTATATTCAGGATTAGCTAATGGAGAGAGTAACTCATCTAAAACTAGAATGACGTCTGATCCTAGATTAAGTTGAATTTCAATCGATCGCTCTGGTGATAAAAAATGTTTTGATCCATCAAGATGAGAGGAGAATTCGACCCCTTCTTCGGTGATTTTCGAGAAAACTTTACGATCATCTGTAGTTTTCTCTGTTGGTTTAGTTGGGCCTGATTTGCGAACTCCATGTTCGATCATGGCGCCTAATGAAAATGCTTGAAAGCCACCAGAGTCAGTTAGAATCGGTCCATCCCAGTTCATAAATTTATGTAAGCCGCCAAGTTGTTTTATATGTTCGCTACTAGGTCGTAAGTTGAGATGGTAGGTATTTCCGAGGATAATTTGGGCTCCTGCGGATTTTAAATCAATCGGATCTAGAGCTTTGACTGTGGCAGCAGTTCCTACTGGCATAAAGACTGGTGTTTGGACTTGACCATGGCCTGTTTGTAGGACTCCAGCTCTGGCTTGACCATCTTTAGCACTAATCTTAAAATTTGACATGGTGATAGTTTAACATTTTTTAATTTAGGATCTTGCGTTGAAAAATTGTCTAAGATAGAGTGTTTAACAGGAGGTGAATCAAATGAAAGGATTTTTAGATTTTGTTCGTGAACAAGGAGTAGTTGGTTTAGCAGTTGGTTTTATTTTAGGGGGAGCAGTCTCGAAATTAGTTGCAGCATTAGTTGAAGATTTGATTAGCCCAATATTAGCCTTGGGACTTAATAACTTAGCTAGTATAAAAGATGCTTACCTTCAAATTGGTGGAGCTCGTTTAATGTGGGGTCATTTTATAAACGTACTTATTGATTTTATAATTATATCTTTGGTAGTTTATAGTCTGGTAAAGCTATTTAAGTTTGATCGCCTAGATAAGAAAAAAGGCTAAATAGGGTCTACTGTTACAAAAGCTAAGTTAACCTCTTGACGAGGGGCTTTGGCTATGATAAATTACCGTTAATACGAATAAAGGTCGTTATAAGTAAACGTATAGTTGTACGTTTACTTTTTGTCGTATTTGTCTTGATGATAGCTTCGGTTGTCAGAGAGATAAAAAAAATTACTAGCAAAAACTAGTTAAATACTGCCAAAAATCATCTACTTTATGCAGCAAACGGTACCAAATAAATTAAATAATCGGGTTTATTGGGGTCATAACCCAAATTTGCCATCCAAACTTGATTTAATCAAAATCCAACGCGAATCTTACGAACGGTTTTTACAAGAAGGTATCAAAGAAGTTTTAGCTGAAATCACTCCAATTACTGACTTTACAGGTAAAAATTGGCGATTAGATTTAGGTGAGTCTAGTTTTTCAAAAGGACGATATACTCCAGAACAATGTGCGATTAAAGGTATTTCATATGATGCTCCATTAAAAGTAAAAGTTACTTTAACCAATTTACAAACTAACGAAGAATACAAACAAGAAGCTTTCTTGGGTGATATCCCAATGATGACTGATAAGGGAACTTTTATTGTTAATGGTATTGAACGGGTTATTATTAACCAAATCGTTCGATCTCCAGGTATCTTCTTTAGTATGACTGAAGATCCTATTACTGGTAAAAAATTATATGGTGCTGAAATCCGACCAGCTCATGGTTCATGGTTAGAATTCTCAGTTTCACGATCAGATGTAATTACTGTAAAAATCGATCGACGACGAAAATTTGCTGCAACTACCTTCTTACGAGCATTAGGTTATAACGAAGAACAAATCCGAGATTT
>CAZZEB010000009.1:6056-7482 GCA_964652495.1 uncultured Gammaproteobacteria bacterium | reverse complement strand
TATTTAGATTCTACTTTGGCTAAAGATACTACTAAAGATCAAAATGAAGCTTTGATGGAAATCTTCCGAAAGATGCGACCTGGAGATCCAGTAGTTTTAGATACAGCCCGATCTTTACTCGAAAATATGTTCTTTAATGCTCGACGATACAACTTAACTCGAGTTGGTCGATATAAAGCTAACAAGAGATTAGGTTTAGAAACTCCAAACACTCCAGAAAATCATGTTTTAACTAAAGAAGATATCGTTGAAACTTTGAAGTACTTAATTAACCTTTCAAATGGCAATGGTCGAGTTGATGAAATTGATCATTTAGCTAATCGACGAGTTCGATCAGTTGGTGAATTGGTTGCTGTTAATGCTTTCCGAGTTGGTTTGCAGAGATTAGAGAGAGTCATTAAAGAAAGAATGAGCTTATTAGCTGCTGATCAAGAGATTAGCGCTGCAGCTTTAGTTAATGCTCGTCCAGTGATTGCAGCAATTAATGAATTCTTCCGAAGTTCACAACTATCACAGATCTTAGATCAAATTAATCCATTAGCTGAGGTTGATCATTTGCGACGGTTATCAGTTATGGGTGCTGGTGGTATTGCCCGAGATCGAGCAAGTTTTTCAATTCGAGACGTTCATTACTCACAATATGGTCGTATCGATCCAGTTCGATCACCTGAAGGCCAAAACATTGGTTTAGTTACTTATTTAGCCTTGTATGCTCGGATTAACGAGTATGGTTTCTTAGAAGCTCCATATCGCAAAGTTGTTCAAGAAAATGGTAAATCACGAGTTACAGATGAAATTGTTTACTTAACAGCTGATGATGAAGAAGATAAATATATCACCGAAGCAACTATTTCAATTGATGAGAATGGTTATATTAGCCAAAATCGAGTTCCAGTTCGGTTAGGTGGAGCTTTCTTTGAGGCTGATAGCAAATTAGTTAACTTAATCGATATCACTCCACAAGAAATTATTGGAACTTCAGCATCATTGATTCCTTTCTTAGCTCATGATGATGCAAACCGAGCTTTGATGGGTTCACACATGCAATGTCAGGCTGTGCCATTGTTATTACCTGAAGCTCCTTTAGTTGGAACAGGTATGGAGAGAATCGTTGCAGATAACATTGCTCGAGTTGTCCGAGCTCCATTTGATGGTGTTATTAGCTATGTTGATGGTGACAAAGTTGTTTTAGAAGGTGCTGAAAAAGTTGAATTTAAAGTTAGCAAGTTTATTGGTTCACCAAGTATGACATGTTACTCACAACGACCAGTTGTTCAATTAGGACAAAAAATTAGCGAGGGTGATTTATTAATTGAGGGTACTTCTACTGATATGGGTGAATTATCTTTAGGTCGAAACCTACTAATCGCTTACATGACTTACGATGGATTAGGTTACGAAGACGCGATCGTTATCTCAGATCGTT
>CAZZEB010000009.1:1105-6046 GCA_964652495.1 uncultured Gammaproteobacteria bacterium | reverse complement strand
GATGTTGTTGAGACTAAATTAGGTCCAGATGAGATCACCAATGATATCCCAAATGTCTCTGAAGAAAACTTAGCAAACCTAGATGATCAAGGTATTGTTCGAATCGGTGCTGAAGTAGTTCCAGGTGATATTTTAGTTGGAAAAGTTCAACCAAAAGGTGAAACTGAGTTAACAGCAGAAGAGCGATTATTACGAGCGATCTTCGGTGAAAAAGCTAAAGAAGTTCGAGATACATCTTTACGAATGCCTCACGGTGAAAAAGGAACTGTTATCGGTGTTCAAATCTTGTCACGAGAACAAGGTGATGATTTGGAAGCTGGTACATTAATGAGAATCAAAGTTCGAGTAGCTCAACTCCGAAAAGTTACAGCTGGAGATAAGTTGGCTGGACGACACGGAAACAAAGGTGTTATTTCACGAATTGTGCCTGCATACGATATGCCACGGTTAGAAGATGGTACTCCAGTTGATATCATTATTTCACCAGTGACTATTTTAGGTCGTATGAATTTAGGTCAGTTATTAGAAGCTCACTTTGGTTTAGCAGCTGGTAAATTAGGTTATAAAGTAGCAGTTCCAGTCTTTGAAAAAGTTGATGAAAATATCTTAACTCAAGAGTTTGAAAAAGCTGGAATCCCTGTTTCAGGTAAGAGCAAATTAATTGATGGACGATCAGGTGAATATTTTGCGCAAGAAGTTACTGTTGGCCGAGCATATTTCTTGAAGTTGATCCACATGGTTGAAGATAAGACTCACGCACGATCAACTGGACCATACTCACTAGTTACTCAACAACCTTTGGGTGGTAAAGCTCAAATGGGTGGACAGAGATTAGGAGAAATGGAGGTTTGGGCATTAGAAGCTTATGGTGCAGCCCATGTCTTACAAGAGATGTTAACTATCAAATCAGATGATGTAGTTGGACGAGCTAAAGCTTTTGAAGCTATTGTTAAAGGAACTGAGATTCCACAAGCTTTGATTCCAGAGTCATTTAAAGTGTTGGTTAAAGAGTTACAGTCACTAAACTTGTCAGTTGAGACATTAGGTGCTAAAATTTCGGCGACAGAAGAGAATGAAGAAACTCCAGCTGAGAAGCAAGAGTTATCAGAGTTTGAACAAGCATTAGGTGTTGCTGCTGTTAGTGAAACTAGCGAAGTTGCTGCAGAAGAAAGCCCAATGGAATTAAAAGATGCTGAAGAGATGGCTGCTGAAGAAGCTGCAGATGAAGCAGAGTTGTCAGATACTGAAGAATTAGCACCAGAACCAGATTTAGATGGAATTGAAGGTCCTTCAGCTGAAGATTTAGAAAAGATTGAGGAAGGAGACGAAATTAGCTAACCGACTACAGCTAACCGTCTACCGCCGAAAGCGGAAGTCGGTAGTCGGAAGACTGAAAGAAAAATATGAACGACTTATTAGATTTTGAAGCATTAAAAATATCAGTTGCCTCACCAGAGCTAATTAAAGCATGGAGTTTTGGTGAAGTTACCAAACCAGAAACTATCAATTATCGTACTCTTAAAGCTGAAAAAGATGGTTTGTTTAGCGAAAACATCTTTGGTCCAACAAAAGATTACGAATGTTATTGTGGAAAATACAAGAGAATTCGTTACCGAGGTGTTATTTGCGATAAATGTGGTGTTGAAGTTACCCAATCCAAAGTTCGACGAGAACGAATGGGGCATATTACATTAGCAGCTCCAGTGGCACACAATTGGTTCGTAAAAGGTGCTCCTTCAAAGATGTCATTAGTCTTGGATTTGACTATGAAGAATTTAGAAGCAGTTATTTACTTTGCTTCATATCTAGTTATTGAAGTTGATGCTGATAAGCAAAAAGCTGCGTTTGAAACTTTAGAGAAATCTTGTGAAGATAAAAAAGAACAAGCTAAAGCTAATTTAGAGAAAAAAATTGAAGAATTAGAATCTAGTCACAAAACCGAAGTTGATGATCTAAAAGACAAATCAAAAGATGCTGAAAAGTTTGATATTACTTCAGGTGAAGTTACTCTAAAGCAACGACAAGAGATTGCTAAATTACGAGAAGGTTTAAGTATTGAACTTAGCCAAATTGATGAGATCTATAAAACACTAGCTGATTTAGTTAAGAGTGTTCAACCGTTACGATTATTATCCGAAGATGAGTTCTACAAATTAGATGAATATGGTGTCGGTGACTTTTTAAGAGTTGGTATGGGAGCTGAAGCATTATTAGAAGTCTTAAAGACTGTCGATGTTGAAAAATTAGCTGCTGAATTACGAGTTGAAGTTCAAAAATCATCTGGTCAACGACATATTAAAGCTACTAAGAGACTTCGAATTGTTGAAGGTATGCGAGGTTCTAAAGTTGAACCAGCATGGATGATTATGACTACTTTGCCAGTTCTTCCACCTGATTTGCGACCAATGGTCCAATTACCTGGAGGTCGATTTGCTACTTCTGATTTAAATGATTTATATCGACGAGTTATTAACCGAAACAATCGATTAAAGAGATTGATTGATTTAGGTGCACCTGAAATTATCTTACGTAACGAAAAAAGAATGTTGCAGGAAGCTGTTGATTCTTTGATTGATACAAACTTGAGAGCTAATAAATCACGAACTGGTCATCAATTACGTTCATTGTCTGATATGTTGCGAGGAAAACAAGGTCGATTCCGACAAAACTTGCTAGGAAAGCGGGTAGACTATTCAGGACGATCAGTTATTATCGTTGGTCCACAATTGAAACTTAACCAAGTTGGTTTACCTAAAGAAATGGCTTTGGAGATGTTCAAACCATTCGTTTTGCGAGAAGTTATGGTTCGAGGATTAGCTTCAAACGTTAAAGGTGCAAAGAACGTCTTAGAATTACGACCACCAGAAGTTTGGGATATTTTAGAAGAAGTTAGTGCAAATCATCCAGTTTTGATCAACCGGGCTCCAACTTTGCACCGTCTTGGATTCCAAGCTTTCTATCCAATCTTAATTGATGGTAATGCAATTCAAATCCACCCATGTATTTGTTCTGGATTTAATGCTGACTTTGATGGTGACCAAATGTCGGTTCATATTCCATTATCAGAAAAAGCACGACATGAAGCTGAACAATTGATGATGGCTAAAGAGAACTTGTTGAAACCATCAAACGGTTCACCGATCAACGTTCCTAACCGAGAAATGGCTTTGGGATCTTACTTTATTACTTCATTAGATCCAAAATCACCACAAACTTTGGAGAAAGAAACCAAAGTTTATACTAAAGAAGAAGCTATTTTGGCTAATCAAATTGGTCAATTAAAGCTCCGATGGTTAATTCGATGTGAAATTAACGGTAAATTACATGACACAACTGTTGGTCGAATCATGTTTAATGATGTCTTACCAGATAGCATTGACTACATTAATGAACCAATTAATGACAAGATGATTGTTAAGGTTATGATGGAAGCTTTCACTAAGTTTGATCGAGATGAAGTTGCTCGATTAGTAGATGCAGTTAAATCAATCGGATTCTGGGGATCAACTCACTCAGGTATGAGCTTGGCTATTACTGATAACAAAATCATTCCTGAAAAAGGTCAATTAATTGCTGATGGGGATAAAGAAATTCAAGAGATCGAAGAAAATGTTGCTAAAGGTTTAATTACTAACGAAGAACGACGAGTTTTGAGCCAAGAAGTTTGGACTCGAGTTGGAGAAGAGATTGTTCGAAGAACTTTTGCTTCTATTGAGGCAGATAGTCCAATCCAGATTATTATTAATTCTGGAGGTGCTCGTGCAGGTAAAGCTCAGATTGCTCAAACTTCAGGTATGAGAGGTTTTTCAGTTGACGCGACCGGTCGTATCGTAGAATTGCCAACCAAATCTAATTACCGAGAAGGTTTGGGTGTGTTCGAGTACTTTACATCATGTCGAGGAGCTCGAAAAGGTGTTGCAGACCGAGCTTTGAGAACTGCAGATGCTGGTTATTTGACCCGACGATTAGTTGATGTATCTCATGATTCAATTGTCAGATCACATGATTGTGGTACTGAGAATGGTTTAGTATTACGAGTTCCACACGATAATCCAACTTCAGTTACTTCTCGATTCTTAGGTCGAAAAGTTGTTGAAAAAGTTGTTGATCCAAAATCAAAAGAAGTTATTGTTGAGGCTGGTGGATTTATTCAAGAAAATGAAGTTACAGCAATCTTGAAATCTGAAGTTGAAGAGATCAATGTTCGATCAGTCTTAGTTTGTGAAGCTAAAGTTGGTTTATGTTCAGCATGTTATGGTTTAGATTTGATCACTCGACAACCAGTAGCTCTAGGTGTACCAGTTGGAGTTGTTGCAGCTCAATCTATCGGAGAACCAGGAACTCAGTTAACAATGCGTACTTTCCACTCTGGAGGTGTTGTTGGAGCGGATATTACTCAAGGTTTGCCTCGAGTTGAAGAATTAGTTGAAGCTCGAACTCCAAAGAGTAGCAGTCCTATTGCTGAAATTGCAGGTAAAGTAACTATCTCAGATACTGAAGAGGGTCGAGTAGTTCGAGTTCGAACAACTACTAAACCACATGAAGAGAGAGAATATACTATTCCTCCTTATGCTCAAATATTAGTTGAAGATGAACAGTTGATTCCAGCAGGAACTCAATTAACTTCTGGTTACTTGGATATTAAAGAGGTATTACGAGTTCGAGGTTTGCGAGAGGCACAAAGATATATCGTTGATGAAACTCGAAAAGTTTACGAAGGTAATGGTGTGCCAATTAATGAAAAACACTTCGAAGTTATTGTGCGAAAGATGTCTGATAAAGTTCGAATTGAAACTCAAGGTGATACCGCATTATTACCAGGAGAGATCATTGATCGAAATCGATTTGAAGAAGAGAATACACGAGTCTTAGTTGAAGGTGGAGAGCCATCAACTGCAGGTGTTGTAATCTTAGGTATCACACGAGCTTCTCTACAAACAG
>CAZZEB010000009.1:0-1095 GCA_964652495.1 uncultured Gammaproteobacteria bacterium | reverse complement strand
AGTAGCATTATTAGGTATTACTAAAGCTGCTCTTGCAACTGATAGTTTCTTATCAGCAGCTTCATTCCAAGAAACAACAACAGTTCTTTCTGAGGCTGCAACACAGGGTAAGGTTGATCGGTTGCTAGGATTGAAAGAAAACGTTATAATTGGCCGATTGATCCCAACTAGCCCGGATCGAGCGACAGTCGAATAAAAATATTATGCCAACAATAAGTCAGCTAGTTCGAAAAGGCCGAGATCGGAAGACAAAGAAAATTCGCGGAACTGCATTACGACGTTCCTACAATGCTCTAACTCGTCGTTACTCGACCACACAAAACCCGCACAAGCGGGGAGTGGTGACCTTAGTTAAAACTATGACACCAAAGAAACCTAACTCAGCGTTACGAAAAGTAGCTAGAATTCGGTTATCTAATAAGACTGAAATCACAGCTTATATTCAAGGTGAAGGTCATGATTTAGCTGAACACGGAATCGTTTTGGTTCGTGGTGGTCGGGTTAAAGATTTAGTTGGTGTAAAATATCATTTAGTTCGAGGCAAGCTAGATTTAGCAGGTGTAAAAGATCGCAAACGAGGTCGTTCAAAATATGGTACTAAGCGACCAACTGCAAAAGGAGCAGCAGCATAATAGATTATGAGATCAGGTAAAGTAAAAAAAAGGATTTTAGAAGCAGATCCAATTTATAATTCAAAGCTAATTACTCGTTTTATTAATCGAGTAATGTTTGATGGTAAAAAATCAGTAGCTCAAAGAATGGTTTATGGAGCTTTGGCAGAGATTGAGAAAGCTGGAAAAAATCCATTAACAATTTTTGAATTAGCTTTAAATAACGTAGCTCCAAAAATGGAGGTTCGACCTCGAAGAGTTGGTGGAGCTTCTTATCAAGTTCCAGTTGAAGTTCGTGGTGGCCGACGAGAAGCATTAGCTATTCGATGGTTAATTACTGCAGCAAATGCTCGATCAACCAGCGCGATGTCTGGATGCCTACATCGTTTTGCTTGCCCTCGTGGGTGGTCAGTTCCTGCCACGCGCTCGCCATGCCGTGCAGGCGCAGTTGTTTGAGCTCCGTGGGTATGTCACGCGTGTGCAT
>CAZZEB010000008.1:11698-15868 GCA_964652495.1 uncultured Gammaproteobacteria bacterium | reverse complement strand
GTTTGATGCTGCTTGTAATAGCTTATTTAGAAGGAGTTAAAAGATGTGAAAGTCGACTTTTTAGTCGAGATGCTTTGTTAGCATGGATTAAATGAGTTTTAGCAGCCTTATCTAAAGCGCTAAAAACATTAGATAAATTCTCAGCGCCTGGTTGGCGTCGAGCTGTTTTAACTAGTTTTTTAAGATTTTCTTTAATCACCCGATTGTGTTCGGTGATTCGTCGATCTTTTCGTAATTTCTTTTTTGCTGACTTAATTAAAGGCATATGGTGCGTATTGTAACATAGAGGTTGTTTAGCTTCAAGCATTGAATGTAAAATAGGTTTAAGGATAAATTGATTATAGTCACGGTCATTTTAACTTCAGATTTCCCGAACTAATTATGGTTAAAAGTTTATTAGCAATTTTAAATTCACGTCAAACCAGCATTCTGTCTGGTGCGACTATCTTAATGGTGACAGTTTTTATGTCTCGATTTTTGGGACTAATTCGTGACAGGTTATTAATGCATCAGTTTGACACTACTCAGGCGGCGGTGTTTTTTGCAGCTTTTAGATTACCTGATTTGATGTTTCAGTTGTTGATTTTTGGAGCACTGAGTGTTGCTTTTATTCCTGTATTTACTGATGTTTTACATAATAAAGGTGAGAAAGCTGCTTTTGAGTTTGCTGCAAATATTTTAAATCTAGCTTTAGTATTGTTTGGGATTGTAGCGATCATTGCTTTTATCTTTGTTAGTCAATTAAATAGTTTGTTAGTGCCTGGTTTTTCAGGACCACAAAAGCAGATTACTGATGATTTGACCCGAATCATGCTGATGGGACAAATCCTGCTAGTTATTGGCTCTTTCTTCGTTGGTATTTCTCAATCATTTCAGAGGTTTATTATTCCGGCTTTGGCGCCGCTTTTTTATAACTTGGGAATAGTAATCGGTATTGCTTTTCTAGCACCGGAGATGGGTATTGCTGGTCCCGCTTTAGGGGTAGTGATTGGAGCTGCAATGCATGCTTTGATTCAATTACCATTGGTTAATTCCTTAGGTTTTAGGTATCGATTCTCGTTTGATTTTCTAAACTCGGGAGTTCGTGAAGTAGTTAAGATGATGAGTGCTAGGAATTTGGGGCTAGCAGTAGAACAAGTTAATGATGCAATTAGTTTGGCACTGGCATCACTAGTTTCTTATTCTTCAGTGACCTTATTAACTTTTGCTCAACATTTACAGTTTGTACCGATTGGTTTATTTGGAGCCACAATGGCTCAAGCAGCATTGCCGATTTTGTCGAATGCAAAAGCAAAAGGTGAGATGGAGGAGTTTAAGGGGATTTTATTGACGACTATGCATCAGATTTTATTTTTAACTTTGCCGATGGCGGCGATTTTAGTGGTGCTACGTATTCCAGTTGTTCGATTGGTTTTTGGAGCTTCTCAGTTTGATTGGATCGATACTGTTTTAACCGGTAGAACAGTGGCCTATTTAGCACTATCAGTAGCAGCTCAGTCAGTTGTGCTGTTATTAGTTCGTGGTTTTTATGCGTTAAAAGATACCAAAACTCCAGTTACTGTGTCTGTGATATCGGTAATTGTGAATATTGTACTAAGTGTCTTTTTTGTACAGATTTTAATGTTAGATGTGTCGAGTTTAGGTTTGGCTTTTTCAATCTCGGCTAATGTGACTTTTATTTTACTACTGATATTTTTGGATCGAAAAGTTGGTGGTTTTGATAGAAAGAAATTGTTGATGCCTTGGGCAAAGATGTTTGTGGCTTCGTGTATTACTGCAGTTGCCTTGTATGTACCAATTAAAGCTTTAGATCAATTAGTTTTTGATACAACGCGGACAGTTAATTTGTTACTGCTAACAGGAATTGCTTCCATTTTTGGGTTATCAATTTATTTATTGTTAGTTTGGATTCTTCGAGTCCGTGAGTTGCAAACTTTTATCTCGTTATTTAAGAAATTTAGTAATTTTAAAAAGAAAGTTAAGACTGAAGAGATTTTATCTGAATCTAATCCGATATAAATTATTTTTTTCCATTTAATAAATCCAAGTTAAGTTTGTCTCCATTCACATCATTAAACCACGATATCAAGTATTTATAATGTTATTATTTTGATATGGTAGAAATTGAGATTCGGGGTGTTTTAAATAAAGAACAGGCGGATAAGTTACTAGATTTTTTGGCTGGTAATGCCAAATTTGAGCAAAGCTTTAAAAGACTATCCGTTGAGTTAGAACCTGCTGATGGGGTGGTAGTTTCTGAATTTAATTCTGACAAAATGTATTTAAGAATTAAGAAATCTGATGATGGAGAAAAAATTACTTTAAAAATGGGAAACATGGAATCCGAGAAATTAGAAGAGGTTGAAGTAGTTTTTAAAACTGGACAGTTTTTAGATGCCATCAAACTGTTTGGTGCTTTCGGTTTGCGTAAAGGGATGATTTTGTTTTGGGAGAGTTGGGTTTATGAGTATCACTCCTGTGAGGTAAAGGTTAGTAAATATACTGACGATTATTATATGTGGGAGATTGAATCGAGAAGTGATGACGAGGCGACAGCAATGAAACAGGTTTATGATTTGGCTAATGATTTGAATTTGAAGGTCATAAAACCAGAAGAATTCTTAGCAATTGCGAAATGGCAAAACGAAAATATTTTTGAAAAGTTCAGTATGGAGAACTTAGATCGTCGTCTTAAAGAATCTTTTTAGAAAAGACAAAACAATTCGCTTTTAGGATTTTGGCCTTAATTACAGTATAATTCCCCTATGAATATTCGTAACTTTAGTATTATAGCTCACATTGACCATGGTAAATCGACATTGGCAGATCGGTTTTTAGATATATGTCATACTGTTGAGCCTGGGAAAATGCAGGAGCGGTTATTAGATAATCTAGCATTAGAGCGAGAAAGAGGAATCACTATTCGTTTGGCTCCAGTGCGTTTAAACTACACACTAAACTCTATACCCTATACCCTAAATATGATCGATACTCCGGGTCATGTAGATTTTTCTTATGAAGTGTCACGATCTCTTGCGGCCGTTGAAGGTGGGTTATTGTTAGTGGATGCGACTCAAGGAATCCAAGCTCAAACTTTGGCACATGGTTTATCTGCTTTAGAACAGAACTTAATTTTGATCCCGGTGATTAACAAAATCGATTTACCGAATTCGAATATTGAAGCATGTAAGAAGCAATTGATTGATACTTTTGGTTTTCGGGAGGATGAGATTATCTTGGCATCAGGGAAAACTGGTGAAGGGGTAGAATCAATTTTGAAAGCGATTATTGAGAGAGTTCCAGCACCATCTCAAGAAGTTGATAAACCACTAAGAGCATTAATTTTTACTTCTTATTTTGATGCCTATAAAGGGGTAGTCGCTCAGATTAGGGTAGTTGAAGGTAAAGTTCCAGCAAATCAAACACGGGTTCAGTTTTTAGGAACACAAGCTAGTAGCGAAATCATCGAGTCAGGATATTTCTCACCAGGATTAACTCCAAGTGCTGATTTAGTCGCAGGAGAAATTGGATATATTGCCACAGGTGTTAAAAGTGCCGATTTAGTTAGAGTCGGTGACACAATTACCTTAGATCCGCAAATGGAGGCTTTGCCAGGATATCGGGATGTGAAGCCGATGGTATTCGTTGGTTTATATCCAATTGATGCTTCTGAGTATTTTGAATTAAAAGAAGCTTTAGCAAAATTTAAGTTAAATGATCCAGCCTTTTCTTATGAACCAGAGCAATCAGCAGCTTTAGGCTCTGGTTTTCGGTGTGGATTTTTAGGGTTGCTACATGCTGAAGTGGTTCAAAGTCGATTGTCTGAAGAATATGGAGTTAATTTATTAGCAACAGCGCCATCTGTGCAATATTTAGCAGGGGAAAAACAAGTTAATAACCCAGCGGAATTAGATTTATCTACCGATATGAAAGTTTTAGAAGAACCGTGGGTTAAGTTACAGATTTTCGTACCACATGATTTTATTGGTGCAGTAATGGAATTGGTCCAAGAAAGACGAGGAGCTTTTAAAAATATGTTTCACTATGGAACACAAGCCGAGTTGTTATATGAAATGCCTTTGTCAGAGATGATTACAGATTTTTACGATCGTTTGAAGTCTGTTTCTAGCGGTTTTGCCTCTTTGGATTGGGAATTTATCGAGTTTCGGT
>CAZZEB010000008.1:0-11688 GCA_964652495.1 uncultured Gammaproteobacteria bacterium | reverse complement strand
AAAGAGCTTCAAGTATTGGCAGACGAATGGTGGAAAAATTAAAAGAAGTTTTACCAAGACAGAATTTCGTTATAGCGATTCAAGCAGCGATTGGTGGAACTGTAATTGCTCGAGAAACAATTTCACCATTTAGAAAAGATGTTTTAATGCATGGTTCTAAAGTGGTTGGTGGTGGAGATTTTTCGCGAAAAAGAAAACTTTTAGAAAAACAGAAAAAAGGAAAGAAGAAGATGAAGATGATCGGCCGAGTCGAGATTCCTCAGGAAGCGTTTTTGAGTGTGTTGAAGAACTAGAAAGTAGCCCCGATCAAATCGGGGTCTAGCGCTAGCAGACCACCGCTAATATTCTACCGCCAGCTCTGATTAAATCGAGAATTACTAACTACTGTGATTTATATGAACCACGAACTTGCCAATCTGCTTGTAAATCCTAGATCCTGAAACATGCTTCGACATGCTCAGTACAAGTGTTCAGGATGATTTTACAATAAAGCGACAACCCCGAAATATGAAAAAAATTAGTTGACCATAAATTACTTTATGAAGTATAAATACTGGCATGCTGATTCCTGAAGGTTTTACTTCATCATTTGTAGCAATTCCCTTACCTCAAGTTTTTCATAAACAATTTAAAGATTTGTTGACAGAGATTAAAGTGAAGTTTCTATTGTTTGAGGTTAGTCCAGATAATAATCCACACATCACTGTTTGTTACTTATTAGAAGAATCGATTGGTAAACTGAGAGTTGAACAATCGATTAAAAGAAATTTGCCGTTACTTAAAGACGCTAGGATTGAAATAACTGGTTTTGATTATTTTCGACCGGGATATCCTAAAGTTTTGTTTTGGGATGTCCAGTCTAGTGACGGGGTGACAAATTTCTACAAAGCATTAAATAAAGAGCTTGAGATGTTTACTGCGCCGGAAAATTTATTAGCATTTAGACCTCACTTAACTTTGGCTAATGTAAAAATGGATCCACAATTTAATATTGATGAGGTGAAGAAACAATTAAGTCCAATAAAAATTGATTTTCTCGTAGAAGAAATTCGAGTTTTTGGTGCTGATGCTACGAAAATTCCCGAGTATCAGGAAGAGTTACAACGATTTATCGTTTGATTAAAGCTCGGACTCGCTTAACAAAATCTGTTTTATAAATGATTAAGTAAATTCCCGGTAAAATTCCAGCGGTATTAATAACTAATAGAGCAATGAACCAATATCTCTGATTGTTACGAGCTGCAAACCAGAGAACAAATCCTTTTAAGACAATTTCTACAAGCATAAGAATAAAAAAGAGGGCTTGCTGTTGTGAGGCAATGTTTTCCATTAAAGGTATTTTAACAGATTATTGATGTGATACTAGTTAGCAATGGAGAGAAAGTATTGACAGACTTTAGCACTCTTGATATTATACTGCTAAAGCTGGCATAGGTTAGCTATATATATGGATTTGACTCCTCGCCAGAAAGATTTGTTAAAAGCAATTATCGAGCTTCATGCTCGAACTGGTGAACCGGTTGGATCTGAGCACGTTGATAAAGAATATAGTTTAGGTGTTTCACCGGCAACAATTCGTAATGAAATGGTTCGGTTAACTGAGTTAGGGTATTTGAAACAGCCGCATACTTCTGCGGGAAGAACCCCAACATCTCAGGGATTTCGAATTTATATTAACGAATTGATGAAAGAGAAACAGGTTCCGGTTTCTGCTGAAGTTTCAATCAGGGAAGCTTTATGGCAACAACGCTATAAAGAAGAACGATTGTTACGAGAAGGTGTTAGAGCTTTAGCTGCCCGTTGCGGCATGCTCGGGATGGCAGTTGATAAAGACGGAAGCTTGTATTATGCTGGGGCCGCAAATGTTCTGGATTGGCCAGAGTTTGCAGATATTGATGTAACTAGATTCGTATTTTCATTATTTGATGAATATCCGATGTTACAACAGATCTTGGGTAGAGCAGTTGGGACTCAACCAATGCATGTTTTGTTTGGTGAAGAGTTAGAATTTGATAATTTGGAACCGATTGGTTTTGTCTTTAGTCGTTATATAGGGAAAGATGAAAACAGTGGAGGAATTATTGGAATAGTTGGTCCAGCTCGGATGAACTTTCCAGTAATTATGCCTTATGTCAGATATACTAGTGATTTGATTAGTCAGGCGCTTAATAGTTACTAAATTAGTAACTAGAAAAAAGTTATATAACATGAAGAAACATGATGATAGTTTAGATCAAGAACAATTAGTTGATGAAGCAACTTCTTCGGAAGAGACGCAGACGGATTCATCAACTGATAGTGCTGATTTAGGCCAAAGCGATGTTGAATTGGAGGAGTTAAAGCGACAATTAGCTGTAACTCAAGACCAACTAAAAAGAGCTTTAGCTGATTATCATAATTTGGAAAAACGAATTAATGAGGGTCGGGCAGAGATGGCAGGTTGGGCGAGTGCTGAATTGGTAAGACGGGTTTTACCCACTTTAGACCATTTAGAGATGACGGTTAAAGGAGCAGGAGATAATGATCGTCAGTCAGGTTGGTTTAAAGGTGTAGAGATGTCTGTAAAACAATTAAAGCAAGTATTACAAGATGAAGGTTTGGTAGAGATTAAGGTAGAAGGTAATTTTGATCCAATGCTACATGAAGCAGTGGATACAAGAGAACCAACCGACGCTGAAGCTAAGGCAGGCAAGGGTGAGAATGATCAGGTTTTGGAAGTTGTTGAAAAGGGTTATAATTTAAAAGGTAAGGTATTGCGACCAGCTAAAGTAGTTGTTGGGAGAAAAGGCTAGGAGTGGAGCGGCAGCGAGAAGCTATCTTTAATATTAACAGTGATATTATTAAGGATAGTTTGAGGACAACAGTGGTATTAACTGGTAGAGATATGTCTCACAGTTTATATTTAAGAATGTTGCCAAGATATGAGAGAAATAGATTTAGTTTAGAATTAAAACAATTAAGGAGGAAGATACATAGTTAATAAATTTTTTAATTTGGCTTTGCCAGTTGAAAAAATAAACCTATGAAAAAGTATTATGGCAAAAATAATTGGAATTGATTTAGGAACAACAAATAGCGCAATTGCCGTCATGGAAGCGGGTAAACCAAAAGTTATCCATTCTTCTGAAGGTGAAAACACTATTCCATCAGTAGTTAACCCAGCAAAGGCAATTGTTGGTCGTGTTGCTAAACGCCAAGCAGTGGTTAATCCAAAAGAAACTATTTTCTCAGCTAAACGCTTAATGGGTCGAAAATTCTCTGATCCAGAAGTTCAACGGGATATTAAATGGTTACCATACGATGTTAAAGCCGGTAAAAATGATATGGCTGTGGTTGTAGTTGATGGTAAAGAATACACTCCACAAGAAATTTCAGCTCAGATTTTATCTAAAATCAAAGCTGATGCTGAAGATTATTTGGGTGATAAAGTTACTGATGCTGTTATTACAGTCCCTGCTTATTTCGATGATGCTCAACGCCAAGCTACCAAACAAGCTGGTGAAATTGCGGGATTAAATGTTCAACGAATTATTAATGAACCAACCGCTGCTGCTTTAGCTTATGGTTTAGACAAGTCTCATGCTCATACAATTGCTGTTTATGATTTAGGTGGCGGTACTTTCGATATCTCAATTTTGGAATTAGGTGATGGTGTTTTTGAAGTTAAATCAACGAATGGTGATACCCATTTAGGTGGAGATGATTTTGACCAAAAGATCATTGATTGGTTAGTTGAAGAGTTTAAGAAAGAACAAGGAATTGATCTAAAAGCAGACCGACAAGCATTACAACGACTTCGAGATGCAGCTGAAAAAGCTAAGGTTGAATTATCTAGCTCAATGGAAACTGATATCTCAATTCCATTTATTACTGCAGACGCTAGTGGTCCAAAGCATTTAGAGATGAAATTATCTCGAGCGAAATTAGAATCTTTAGTTCAAGAATTAATTGATCGATCATTTGATGCGGTAACTGCTGCTTTGAAAGATGCTAAGACTACTGGGAAAGAGATTGGTGAAGTTGTTTTGGTTGGAGGTATGACCCGAATGCCAGCTGTTCAAGCTGCTGTTGAGAAATATTTTGGAAAAGAGCCAAATAAAAGCATTAATCCCGACGAAGTAGTAGCAATTGGGGCAGCTATTCAAGGAGGAGTTTTAGGTGGTGAAGTTAAAGACGTTTTGTTATTAGACGTCACACCATTAACTTTAGGTATTGAAACATTAGGCGGTATTAGTACTCCATTGATTCCTAGAAATAGTACTGTGCCAACTTCAAAATCTGAAGTTTTCTCAACTGCTGCTGATAATCAGTCATCTGTAGAGATTAATGTTTTGCAAGGTGAACGTCAGATGGCAAATGATAATAAATCTTTAGGTCGATTTATTTTAGATGGTATTCCACCTGCACCTCGAGGAGTGCCTCAAGTTGAAGTTACTTTTGATATTGATGCCAATGGTATTTTGAATGTGACCGCTAAAGATAAGGCAAGTAATAAAGAACAAAAGATCACTATTACTGGTTCAACTGGGTTAGATAAAGATGAAGTTGAGCGAATGACTAAAGAAGCTGAAGCTCATGCTGAAGAAGATAAGAAGAAAAAGGAAGAAGTTGAGATCCGAAATGCAGCTGACTCATTAGTATTTACTAGTGAGAGAACTTTGAAAGATGCTGGTGATAAAGTTGATGAAGCAACTAAAAAAGATGTTGAATCAAAGATTCAAGAAGTTAAAGATGCTTTAAATGGGACGGATGTTGAAGTAATTAAATCTAAAGCTGATGCTTTAGGTGAGGTAATTCAAAAAGTCGGTGCAGCGATGTACTCCTCGGCAGGCTCGGAGCAAGCTCAAGATGCAGCTGGCAGCCAGACTGAAGGGGAAGAGCCAAAAGTTACAGTAGAAAAGGATAATGATGAAAAATCTGATGCTAAAGAGGCAGCGGTTGAAGGGGAGGTTGTCGAAGACGACAAAAAAAACTGATAGCTGAAGACTGAAAGCTGATAGCTGTCATCGCCTCGGGTAGCCGAGGTTTTTTATTATAATAGGAGAGAAAATGGCTAAAAAAGATTTTTATGAAGTATTAGGTGTTAATAAATCAGCTACGGATGCGGAGCTAAAGTCGGCGTATCGAAAATTAGCTCGACAACATCATCCAGATATTGATAAGTCAGAGGGTGCAGCAGAGAAGTTTAAAGAAATTTCTGAAGCCTATCAAGTTTTATCGGATCCTCAAAAAAGAAAAACCTATGATCAATTTGGTTCTGCGGCGTTTGAGCCGGGTGCTGGGATGGGAGGAGGTAATCCGTTTGGTGCTGGATTTAACCCATTTGGGGGGCAAGGCGGCTTTAAATCGTATTCCTACTCAACTGGTGGTGGTCCAAATATTGAGTTCGATATGAGCGGTTTTGACGACCCATTTAATCTGTTTGAACAAATTTTTGGTGGTCAAGGATTTGGAGGATTTAAGCGACAACCCACTTATCAGTTGGAATTAACTTTTGATGAAGCTATTCATGGCACTGAAAAAATGGTGGAGATAGAAAGAGTAGATGGGCAAACTACAAAGAAAGAACGATTGAATATTAAAGTTCCGGCTGGAGTTGATGATGGAGTAAAGATGCGATTTGGGGAAGTAGATATTGTTTTTAGAGTTAAGAGAAGTAGTGATTTTTTGAGAGAAGGTACAGATATTTTTTCAGATGCGACGTTGACGATTCCAGAGATTGTGTTAGGAACAACTATTACTGTTAAAACTGTTGAAGGCAATGTGAATGTTAAAGTTCCGGCTGGTGCAGAACCAGGAACATTGATTAGAATTCGTGGTAAAGGTGTGGCTTCCCTTCGGGGTGGAGAAAAAGGTAGTCATTACGTTCGTGTGCGATTAGAAGTTCCAAAAACTGTTTCAGTAGAAGAGAAGAAACTTTATGAGCAATTAGCGACTTTGAAAACTAACAAGAAAAAGAAGTGGTTTTAATTATTTAGCTGGATTAGTGAGTAGAATTTGATTAGAAACTTCAGTTAAAAATTGAACTAAAGCTTGAGCATTATCAGGCACAGTATTGTCATTGTAAGTTAATTCCTTGCCTTTGAAAGATAATTCATAATAAATAGTTTCAGGTTTGCCAGTTGGAGCAAAATTGCTACCTTGTTGATCTAAATCAGCTTGAGCAACAAGTTGTTTGAATCTTGCTAATTCTTCACCTGATAGTTGTTTTTTGTAACTATCACCGCGAGAAGTTAAATGAATTTGGCCTTCTTGGCTGATCTTCATTCGATTATCTAAACTACCAATTCCACCGCGTAAATTAAACTTAAGATAGGTGTTGCTATTAATAATTGTTTGATAGGTCAAAATAGCAGCTGCAGTTAAAACGACAAAGATTAAAAATAGCCAAAGAGTGGTTTTTGATTTACCAGATTTTTTTGCCATATAATATTATTTAACAGATTCTAAACTAGATTTAAAGACCCGATTTTGAGGCTGGAGCTCAACCGCCGTTTGAAATGCTTCAATTGCTCGGTCATTTTCTCCTAATTTTAATAAAGTTTGCCCTAGTTGATGATAAATTTCACCATTTTGAGGGTCCAAACCAATCGCTGATTGCAAATACTGAAGTGCTTGTTGGTAATTGGATTTATCATATTCTTGTTGGGCTTTTTGAGAGAGTTCTACAGCTTGATTAGGACGGTCTGTAGGTGTATTTACTTGGGATTCTTGCTGTCGATAATCGTTGTAATAGTGATATAAATCGAATTTCAAACTAGCATTAACTGAAAAGTTGTTGCTGGCTTGGCTAATAAAATAACCGTTAATAATTAAAATCAAAATAATTCCAACGATAGCTAATAAACCGGGATAGTTAGATCGAATAACTTTAGAATCAACAACTTGATCATGCCAAGCCATTTTTTGAGGATGACGCAAAATTGCTAAATACCCTAATCCGAAAACTACAGCAGAAAATTGATAACCAATACTGTGTCTAAATAATAATTTTTTAAATGATACTGGTTTATCTTGATGATTGACCACTGTTAAGCCAAATAATAATTTACCGAAGGTTCCGCCAAAATAATAAGTTAAAACTGAGGAATAGAGGATATGCCAAGCTGGAAAGATCAAAACAGCGATATAAATTAATAAATTATGAACTAGCGTGGATACATCTTTACTAGCTAAAAGTATTGACCATAGGTAGGTATGAGGAATTAGCATAATTAAATGATCGGTAATTGCGGCTAGACTGCGAATCCAAAAGCCGGCGGGTTGTTTAGACATTTTTATCTCCCTGATAGATTTTTTTGAAGGCTAATGACCAAACTGATGTTTTAAAAGCAGTGATTATTCCAGTTAGTAAAATAATGGCGATAATTGCAAGGATGATCATTGGAGCGAGGATTATTCCCGAGATAGTCCAAATCAGAGAAGCATTTGGATTAGAAATTTGGCTGAGCATAAAGATAATAGTTCCAAGAATAGCGACGGGGACACCAACTAGACAGAGCATCATTAATCCTGATGCTAGATTATTAATTAATCCTAGCAAGAGCATTTTCCAGAAGTATGATCTGACCAGTTGATAGCTCTTTTTAAATGAATTGAAGGCATTGTAGTGATAAATAATGACTAGTCTTTTTGCCCAAATGCTTACCAGAGTTAATACGAATAACCCATGTAAGGTAAAACCGATGGTAGCTGTCAACAATACTATAAAAAAGATTTTGATTGGCCAATCGGTGTAAAAAACTCCAGGGATACCAATTAAATAACCAGCGGCGATGATCAGGCAGAAGATGATCCACGGTATGGTATCTAGCCAAATTATGGAGCCGATTGAAGTCATCGATGGTTTAGAGCTACTAGCAATTGTTGGGTGATGTTCATCAATTGCTTGTTCTGTGGCATTGAGCATACAAGCTTGAATCCAAGCAGAGAAAATTAGACTGACAGTGATGGCGATAATAACGATAGCGATAATTTCCAGCCCAATTAATGTGTAAAGTCCATAATTTTGGTTAATAAATAGTTGATAAATTGAATCGTTAAACGGTGTTTGAGTAGCTGGTGTAGATAAATTGGCACTGCTGGTGGCGACGTTTTGACCGGATATCCATTGGGTTGGATTAGGATTCATTTCAGATGGATCAAAGTTTTGGCTTAAATTAAGAGAAGTTAAACCTGACAAAATTAATCCAAATAGCCACAATATTTTATTTTTCTTAACGATCTGAAAACTTTGAGAGTAGAGATCGGAGATATTCCAGTCGGGGAGCTGTGGTGATGACATTAACTTTATGATAGGCATCAGATGTTAAAAAAGCAATCTAGCCGAGCTTGACTTGGTGGGTGGCTGCGAGTTAGAATACATGCAGTCTAAGAGTCTTATGGTTAAGGGGGTAGGCGATGAGCCTGCCCATTATTTTAGTAAAGCATTAGACAATAAATTATGCCAATACAAGCACGAACAGAATTTGCAGCTGCCTTAAATCAATTAGCCTCAGAAAAAGGGGTTGATGTTCAAGTGGTGATTGATGCTATTCAACAAGCGGCACTGGCTGCTTATCGAAAAGATTTATCTTTGCGAGGTGAAGTTGTTCCTGATAATTTTGATAGTTTTACCGCTAAAATTGATTCAGGTAGTGGTGAAATTAGCATTTTTGAAGGCGAAAAGAATATTACTCCTCCAGGTTTTGCTCGAATTGCTGCACAAACTGCAAAACAAGTAATTGCTCAACGATTACACGAAGCTGAAAAGGGTGCAATCATGGATGAATACGATAAAAAAGTTGGTTCAGTTATCTCTGGAACTATTCAACGACAAGAAGGAAATACCTACTTTATAGATTTAGGTCGAGCTGAAGGGATTTTACCTCCATCAGAACAGATTCGAGACGAAGTTTACTTATCTAATCAAAGAATGAAATTCTTAATTAAAGAGATTCGGGAGAGTGGTCGGGGTCCAGAAGTTATTTTATCTAGAAGCGACGCTAATCTGGTTAAAGGTTTGTTTGCAATGGAAGTTCCAGAAATTCAATCTGGTGCAGTTGAGATTAAAGAAATTGCTCGTGAAGCAGGTGGTCGAACTAAATTAGCTGCTATTTCTAGCCAAGAAGGTGTTGATCCAGTTGGTTCATTAGTTGGACAAAAAGGAGTTCGAGTTCAAGCTGTTATTAATGAATTAGGTGAAGAGAAAATTGATATTGTGCCTTTTTCAGAAGAACCAGATCGATTTATTGCTGCAGCATTATCCCCAGCTAAAGATGTAGTTGTTACTGTAAATGAAGAGGAAAAGACAGCAAAAGTGAAGATTCAACCAAGCCAATTATCATTAGCAATTGGTAAAGGTGGTCAAAACGTTCGTTTAGCTGCTAAATTAACTGGATATAAGATTGATATAGAAGGTGATGGAGTTGAAGAGAAAGTAGAAGAACCAAAAGAGGAAGTTAAAGAAGAATCTGAACCTGCAGTTGAAGCTGTAGAGGAGGTTAAAACTAGTGAGGAAACAGTTCAATCAACAGAAGAAGCAGTTCAAGATACTACAGAAGTTACTGAAGCTGAACCTGAAGTAAAATCTGAAGAAACAGAAGTGGTAGATGAGAATTCAAAAAAAGATGAATAGTCTAGTTAATTAAAACAGATTAATAATATTTTTTGAGTTGCTTGCCGCCACAAGGCGGCTTTTTTATAGCTAAAAATGAAAGTTGTACATCAAAAATTAGTTCGGGATTTGATCCCAGATAAAATTAGTGATCAGGGTCATCAAGCTGATTTTGAATATGTAACTGATGATCAACGCTATGAAAAGTTGTTGTTAGATAAGTTGATTGAAGAAGCAAAGGAAGCGGAATCAGCACCGGAAGAGATGTTGTTGGAAGAACTGGCGGATATCCAATCAGTGATTACGGCAATTTTAACTTTAAAGGGTTGGAGTCCAGAGTTGTTATTAGAACAACAAAGGGCAAAAGATGTTAAGAATGGTGTTTTTGGAAAAAGAATTTTTTTGAAAGAAGTAGAATTAAAGGAGGAATAAAAAATGGCACTTCAAAATAGACCACCGATTGTAACAATTTTAGGCCATGTTGATCATGGTAAAACTTCGTTATTAGATTATATCCGACATGCGAATGTGGCGGCGCGGGAGCATGGAGGAATTACACAACATATTGGTGCTTATCAAGCGATTTTTAATAGTCAGCTAATTACTTTTATTGATACTCCTGGTCACGCAGCATTTGAAAAGATGCGTTCCCGAGGGGCAAAAGTGGCAGATATTGCGGTTTTAGTAGTAGCAATCGATGATGGTTTAATGCCACAAACAATCGAAGCTATTAAACACATTCAAGGAGCTCGAGTGCCAATGATAGTGGCAGTTAACAAGATTGATTTACCTGGAATAAACCAAGAAGGACAATTGCAAAAAATTAAGAAACAATTATCAGATAGTGGAGTATTGGTTGAGGAGTATGGCGGAGATGTGCCGGTAATTACTTTATCAGCTAAAAGCGGTGTCGGGATAGATTCATTACTAGAGATGATTCTGCTAGTAGCTGAAATGAATGAGATTAAAGGTGATCCTGTTTTACCAGCTGTGGGAGTGGTGATTGAGTCTAAATTAGATAAATTTAAAGGTCCGATTGCCACAATTTTGATTCGGAACGGTACTTTAAGTAAAGGTGAAAGTTTTATTGTTGGTGGAGCTAAAGGAAAAGTTCGAGGCTTTTTGGATTATAACGGCAAACCAGTTGATGAAGCAGGTCCCTCAATGCCAGTTGAAGTTTTAGGTTTAGAAACAGTGCCGCCAGTCGGAGCGGTAATTGGTGAGATCGCTCCTGAAAAAGCTGATAAACAAGTAGCTAGCTTAATTGATAAGTTGCGACAAAGTGACACAAATGTTTTAACAGTAGTCTTAAAAACAGACAATCAGGGTTCGTTAGAGGCAATTGAAGACGCTTTAGCTAGATTTAATGAGCAAGAAGAGCATGTAAAAGTTGTTGCTGCAGCAACTGGTGAGGTTGGAGAGGCTGATGTGAAGATGGCGGCTTCGACTAAAGCAATTGTGATTGGGTTTAATACGAAAATTGGTTCAACAGCACAAAAGTTAGCAGAGATTGAACACGTTTTAATTCGATCCTACAATATTATTTACGAATTAATTGATGAATTGCAGGATGTAGTTGATGGAATGTTGAAGATTGATCAGTTAGAAGAAACTTTAGGGACTGCACAAATTTTGGCAGAATTCCCTTATGGAAAAGATCAGAAGATTGCTGGATGTCGAATCTTAGAAGGTTACTTCACCAAAGGTCCAAAAGTACGGATTATGCGGGGTGAAGAAGTAGTAGTGGAAACTAAGATTAAATCATTAAAGAAGGTCCGAGAAGAGGTTAATCGAATGGATAAGGGTGGAGAATGTGGAATGATGTTTGAAGAGAATATTGATTTTGCTGTTGGTGATTTAGTGGTGTCTTATCGGGTGCTGTAAAACACGATCTAAAATATCCAGATTTTCTAAGAATAATTTATTCAGAAGATATTAATAAAATACAAATTATTGCTCAAAGCAATATAGTCTATTCGTATTTGTAACAGAACAAGGATCGCTACCGTTCCCTGACCACATTGCATCGCTACGAGTCAATACTCCACCTAGTGCGTTACCTGTAGTAGCGAATCAAGAAGTCCAACTATTGC
>CAZZEB010000007.1:3206-15981 GCA_964652495.1 uncultured Gammaproteobacteria bacterium | reverse complement strand
CTGCTCCCCCATTACCATTCGCCTTATCTCGCATCTCTCCAAACGAGAATGGATTACCGGGCCAGCAATCAGTATTTATTGGAGATATTCGATCTCGATCAGAACCAGATTGATAAACAATCCACGAATTTAAGATATCTGACATCTCTTCTTGATTTAACCAGGGATGGGAGCGACCACAACTAGATCCGTTTCGATCACGATACCATCCTTTATAAAACCAGGGGGATCCGGCCATTTTTTCATAAGCATCACCAGTCCAACATTGCCGTCCACCGCATTTAGTATCCCAACCAGAATTATTTGCATTCGCTCCACCTTCCAAAACCCACCCTTTAGTCTCTCGAACTGCTTCTTCCCATGCTCCACCTTTTTTGGAATCTTTAAAAACCTGACACGATTCTGTAGCGCAGATTGAGCCGCCTTGACGAATAGCATAGGTTCTGGCAGCGACAGCTTGAGCTTTAAGCGCTTCTTTAGGGAATGAATTTGGCATTTCATAAATACCCATCATGTACTCATCTTCAAAGTTACGAGTACCAATTCCAGTGACATTTATAGTGGCCGGAACTGGGTAATCTTTTTTAAGTGTAGCTCCAGGATAATACGCTTTAAGAATATCTTCGGCACTTTGTCCAGCTTCAGCTCGACCTTTAGCACCATACTGACTCATACCATTACGATGAGTATATGCACCGAAAGAAAAGGCAGCAAAAGCAGGACGAAAACCTGGATCATAAGTTGGTCTAGCATTAGCATCATCAGCTAGGGGAACATCACCGACGGAGGTCACAAAGTTTCCAGACTTGGCTGCTAAGATAGCCTGCTGTTTAGCATTAAGCTCAGCTATTTTTGTTGATAAAGAGGCTTGATAAGCTTTGGCTTTGGTTATTTCTCCACCGATAAATGAAGCGTTTTTATCGACTTCAACTTTAACTTTGGCGATAGCGACCTTATCTGATTCAAGCTTTTCTTTCTGAGTCAAAAGGTCAATTATTTCATTGGTAACATTACTAATAACTTTTTGATCTTCTTGAGTGGTGGCTTGGCGATATGAAAGTTCCCGGAAAAGGTTGCCACTATCTTGGGATGAGAAAATAATGGTCATAGGATTTGATTGATAAGAACGAATGTAATAAGACCGAACCCTCTGCTCTAATAAAGCTTGTTGATAGGCCAGTTTTTCTGTTCTTTTGTCTAGTTCATTTTCTTTAGCGGCGATTTTATTAGTTAAGGATTGAATATTGTTTTGAATATTCGTTAACTGAACTTGTAACGAGGTAAGCTGACTCTCTAAAGGTTTCGTAGCGCTGACAGATTGTTCGCGAGCTTTGTTTAACTCAGTAAGTTGCTTCTGAATTTCTTCTAATTCGTCCGCTTGCACGGTAACTAAAAACAGTGGAACTGTTAATAGTAGAAGAACTATACCAAGGATTGCAGAGAGGAAGCGGGACATTACCTTTCGATTTTACCAGATTTTCGGTTGCAACAACTGAAGAATTGGAATAAGCTGGAAGAGTGAGAAGTAAAATCTTAATAACTGCTATTTTATTACTTTTTGCCTTTATTTTTCCTGCATCAGCACGAGCAGCAGTCTCTTTTACAACAGAGTTCAATCCTGACCCTCCTACTAGAGACAAGACTTTAACTATAAAAGTAAAAGCATCTGAAGAAGTTTTCATATCCGGAACTAATTATGTTTTTGAGACTAAAAATATTACTTCTACAACTAATAACTGTATTTTAAGACACAGCACAGGCCAACAAAAGGGAGTGGGAATGACAAGTATTACTATGTCAAATGCTCAGGAGTTAATTATCACCATCGATTTTGGTAATAACAAAGGTGATGCTTGTAGAAATAAAGAAGGCGTATGGGATTTAAAAGTTTATGAACAAAATGGACCGGTGATTATTGAAAGTAAACGTTTTAATCTTGAAAGTGCCGGAGGGCAACGACCTTCAATTGCATTTCGATCCCCTGCCCAGATTCAGAGGAATCCGGATTCAACAAAACCAGTAATAATTTTATCCAATGCTCGTCAGGGAAGTACATATAAGTTTTGGTGGGATGGGTCAAAAGTCGAACTAGCGCAAAAACATACTGCTAATAGTGATGGAACAGTAGATATTGAGATGAATCGTAGCCCTTCAGATTTCTTTAATAATACAAATAAGTCCTTAAAACTGTGTATGACTGTCGATCAAGCACAAGATCAGCCAGCGTTCCTAAGCTGTGATTATTCTGCGATTATTGAAGTGACCTTAGGTAAAGTAGCTCAACCTAAAGTGTCCTGTGAGGTAAATCCTAAAAACCCGAAAACTACTGATACAGTAAGTATTCGATTAGATAATCAAAAACTTATCCAACCTAATTATACAGTTACTAAGGATGGTAATCCTTTTGCATATTCACAAACCTTAGATAATAAATCTGGGTCTTACATTGCCAACTTAGGAAGACTAGAACAGGGAAGTTATGTTTTTAACTTTATGGATAATCAAGATCTAATTTGTCAGGGGGTTTTTGACATAAAAAAGTCATCACCACAAGATCTTCTTGATGTGTCATGTGAGAAGAATAATTGCACTTCTGCAGCAGGAACACTTTGCAATAATGGCCAAGGAGTATCTACAGCTATTGGCTGTATCCCAACTCAAATTGGACCACTTGTAAATACCTTGGTTAGTTCTTTCATTGGTTTGGCAGGCGGCATAGCTTTAATTTTAATGCTCTGGGGCGCAGTAGAAATGATCCTTTCTCGAGGCGATGCTAATGCTCTAAAAAGTGGTCAGGGGAGATTTACATCAGCGATTTTAGGTTTAGTATTTATACTCTTCTCAATTGTTTTACTCAGAATCATCGGAGTTGATATACTGGGATTGAACTGTATTACTGGTGGCGTCTTTGGTGGTGATGCTACTGCTAGTAACTGTCGTTTATAAATATGATGACTTTATTTCAATTCGTTGTCGGCAATACTCAGTTTAATAATCCAGTTGAAACAAATTTCAAATTATCAGAGACCTCTTTTGGTGGATTAGTTTCCGTGATACTAACTTATACATTGCAGATAATGGGATTTTTATTATTGATCTGGATGGCATGGGGCATTTTTCAATATATTTTTGCAGGTGGTAATAAAGATAATATAAAAAAAGCTCGAGGTCGGATTACATGGGCAATTATTGGTTTTATTTTTACACTACTCGCCTACTCTATTAGTGGTTGGTTACAAGCATTAGCAACAAAACAATAATGGAATTAATTAAAACTGCACATGCAAAACCTTTAAATGAACTTTTACCTCTCGGATTAGGTAAGTGGGGTTCATTTGGTGAACTACTCAGTAGTTTAGTAGCTCCAGCATTTACCGTTGCAGTAACGGCAGTCTTTGTTTATATGGTTTGGGGTGGGTTTCGTTGGTTAACTTCGGGAGGTGATAAAGATACAATCGCCGGTGCCCGAAATATGATTACTCACGCGATTATCGGATTAGTTCTATTAATTCTGTTATTCTTTATAGTAGAGGCAATTCCAATGATATTAGGAATTAATCCTCGAGAGTTTAGCGTAACTGGAAAACAATAATGAAACTTTTTGTCTCAATATTATTTATGACGATTTTAACCTTGGCAATCTTCAGTCAACCAGTTTTGGCAGCTGAAGGTGATCCGTGTCAAAGCCAATCGTATCAACAAAATCCAGGATCTAAAGCAGATAACCAAAACCCTCTAGGAAAGATTGAGCGTCCCTGCTTTTTACTACCAATTGGTGTCGGAGTTATTGGAATTAATTATGTAATAAATATATTTATAAAGGTAATTTATAGCTTAGCTGGGATAACTTTATTAATAATGATTGTATGGGGAGCATTTAATTGGATTACCTCAGGAGGTAATAAAGAATCCTTACAGGCGGCTCAAAAAAAGATTGTTAGTGCTATTACTGGTGCTGTTGTTTTAGCGCTCGCCGCTCCTCTAACTAATTTTATTATGGAAATTTTAGGTCTTGGTAAGCTTTTTGGATAATAGTTTAGTAAGGATTTACGTTAATCTATTGACAGGGAGCTACTAAAGTACATACTATTACTTTAATCATGAAAAAGATTGCCGCTGGATTATCATCTTTATATACATATTTAGTATTAGTTCCAGCTGCTTATGCACAAGGTGTAAATATTCAATTAACGGATCCAGGTCGAGGTGTTGAAGCGACTACTCCAATTGGATTAGTTATTAGCCGAGCTTTATCAATCGTTTATATTGTTGCAACTTTAGTGGTGTTGTTTTATATCGTTTTAGGTGCTTTCAATTGGATCACCTCTGGTGGTGATAAAGAAAAAGTTGGTGCAGCTCGAAAACAAATATTCGCAGCCTTAGTTGGTTTAGCATTATTAGCGTTGGCATTGTTAATCACTAATACAGTTGCTCAATTATTAGGTTTTGGAAATATCTTCGATTTGAGAGTTATCCCCTCTCTCCGACAAACTCCAGTCACTAACACTCCATAATTAAATTCATAAACTTTGGTTAAATATGTTACAGTAATTTTATGTTGAAATTATTTGCATGCAGTTTTTTAATTTTACTATTTCTGTTTAGTCCTGTATCTATCTTTGCTCAAGCTGAAACTAATTTAAAACAAGAAGAACCAGCTGGCATTAAACAGGTTCAGTTTGTAGTTGAAAGAGTTGTCAAAACGATGGTTTACGGAGCTTTTATGGCGGTTACAATTATGATGGTAGTAGCTGGATTAAAATTCTTGACTTCAGGTGGAGATGCAAAACAAATAAGTGGAGCTCAACAAACAATAACTTGGGCGGCATTAGGGGTATTATTTTTAGTGATGGCATTTCTGATTATTGAATTTATAGCAACCGTAACTGGAAATAAAGCAATTTTAGATTTTGATCTAACCAAGATCTTTCCAAGTTAGTATTTAAAGAATGATTAATAACCGTACTGCTCACTACCCTTGGCGGTTAATTTTTATAACCGGCATATTAGCTTTTTTGTTGTTATTTGTACTTTGGCAAAAATTAATAGTATTGGCGGCACCGGGTGATCCTCTCCCGTTAGCTCGTGGGATTCAAATTCCAGATGGTGCAACTGCTTCTCGTCTACCACCAGGTCAGTATCAATGGGTAAAGTTTCAGTATGTAGCCGGGAGCCAACAGCCGATCAAATCTTGGGTCCAACAAGCCAAAAGTAATGGTTACAAAGTATTAGTTTCAATTGCTAAAAATGACGAACTGAAATTAGTTATTAATGATGGCGATATTTGTGGCAATGGAACTACTGAAAATGGTTATGACAAATTTTATAAATATACTCAAACTTTAGCAGCAGATCTGGGGAGTAGTGTCGATGCATACGAGATTTGGAATGAACCAAACCTCGATTCAGAGTGGAAAAACATGGGTGCGGTCAATGCCTCTAGTTTTAAAGAATTACTATTATGCGGAGCTCGCGGAGTGAAGGCAGCAAATGGGGGTGTATCTGTTATTTCGGCAGGGCTCTCTCCTAATCCAGCTAATTTTGGTGAATATCTATCTATAGTTAGTCAGACAGTGGCAGAGACTCCAGAGATCGATTACTTAGGAGCACATGTCTATCCCGTAGAAGCAACTCTGCCTGCTGATGGTGGCACACTCTCTCAATTAGGCAATTATATTAATAAAGGAAAACCTGTCTGGGTAACCGAGATTGGCTGGAATATGTGTCTGGCTAATATTGACGCAACGAAAACACGTTCGAACTTAAATGACGCATTTAATTTTGTCCAAAGCAAGTATCCAGACATTCACGGAATGGCAGTATGGAACTTTGGATTTGTGAAACTTCAATCAAGCGATGACTTTAAATGTTATGACATTGAATCCGGATCAAATACTGGAGGCCAAAACACCCCTATTAATCCTCTGGAACGGGCTGATGATTTAAATGCAATTAATGAACCAGAAATAGAAGTAACTAGTGATGCGGAGGGAAATTTAAATATTGTTTATAAAGGGAAAAAGCAATCTGACCCAGCGACTTGTAACGGAAGTGGTGGTTCTGGAAACACTATTAGTGATCCTTCCGGTAATAATGATCAGCAAATTGCCGGAACTTTAACTGAGATTACCTTGCCAAATGAAGTAAGTACCGACTTTAAATCAAAGATAGATAAATCAAAAACATCGAATACTGGTGTTAATCAAGATTTTTTCCAGGCGGCAAGTTGCACAATTTCTGCTTTATTTGGAAGAGCATGTCAGCTAAATACTACATCTGGAAGGGATATTGATGAATATTCGGCCACCACTCAAGCTTTGGCATTAACACATATTCCGTCTGGAATGAAGATCTATCCAGCCGAAAATGATTGTAATGTTTTCGATTTGAAACCTACAGATAATACTGATGGAAATCGAAAACTAAATGAAATAAGTGGTTTTAGCAAAAAGTATAATCAGCCAGAACTTGATGATAAAGAAAAATTGATTGAAGAGTGTAAGGAAGAAGCTAATTTACAAAGTGGTAATAATGGCCAATATACTCAAGATGGTAGAGTTTGCCAAAGAGATATTGAGCAATATATTGAAGACCAATCATTCTTTCCTGATGATGTTCGACCTCAAGCAGATAAACAAAATAAATTTTTAAAAGGATTTTAATTTTTTTGTTTGACTAAAAGAGCTTAGATTGTTAACCTTGAAGTACTGCCATGAAACTGTCCCCTACTAATTATTTAGTGTCTTTTTTTAGCCTTGCGATTTTAGTTATTACTTTTCTTGGTTTTGTGCCAACGCTAACTTTGGCACAAGAAGCAACTTCTAGCAGTGATTTAAATGGACAATCTGTAAATTCCTCAAATTATAAAGCACCTCAAAATGCTGATTATGCACTAACGAATTTTATGCATGGTGCCTTGTGTGCAATAGGAGGGGTTTCACCTGTGGGCCAATGTGTGACCAATGAACGTCAGGAAGATGGTTCGGTTCAGTTAAAAGCTTATAACAGAATTCCAGGTGATGGGGCTTTGGGAGGGATCGGACATGCAATAGCGTCACTCTATAACCAACCAACTTCAAGCACTGAATACTTGGCCTCTGTCGGAAAAAATATAGGTATTGTTAAATATGCATATGCTCAGAGTAATGTTGAGGGATCAGGGGAGGGAATCATCCGTCCAATTAAAGATCTTTACTTATTTATTCAAAAAATCGCTTATATATTATTTACTTTAATCTTTGTGATAGTTGGCTTTATGATCATGTTCCGACGTAAAATGAATCAACAAACTGTAGTAAATATTCAGAATGCGATACCTAAACTTGTTGTAGGTTTGTTATTGATTACTTTTAGCTATTTTATCTCCGCTTTAATTGTTGATATGTCATTTTTAGGAGTGCAGATAATTGCTCAAGTCTTTATCTCTTCGAATATTCCGAATGTATATGGAAATAGCGAAGGGATTAATAGTTTTGCTAAAAATTCGAACTTACTTCATCTGTTTGGAGGTGCTGCAGGACAAGGACTAAAAGATGGTTTTACAAGTTTATTACCAAGTGCATTTAATACTTTATCTTCATTCTTTACAGGAGGAGCAGTTGGTGATGCTGCTGCGACAGGGGTTATTGCTACACCTATAATAGCTGGGGTAATAGCTTTACTTGTACCAGCATTCTCTAATCCGGTTGGATGGGGATTAATTGGTGTAGGAGGAGTTATAGTACTAATTGTTCCACTGATATTAGTGATAGCCTTGGTAATACAATTTTTTAAACTATTTTATGCGTTAATAAATGCCTATATTTCAATTTTAGTAGCAACATTATTCTCCCCACTTATAATTTTGTATGCCTCAATTCCCGGACAAGGTGGAAAAATGGATCTCTGGTGGAAAACATTACTAGCTAACTCGTTAATTTTCCCGTCGGTGTTTGCTGGCTTTTTGTTCACAGGAATGATATTAGGTGGTCCAAGATGGGACACTAACTCCCCCCCACTATTCGGAGGTCTTAGCCCTGAGTTATTAAAACTCTTGGTTGGATATGGCATTCTGCTTGGGTTACCAGCTATACCAAAGATGATAAAAGATGCATTAGGAGTTAAGGATATTCAAGGAATACCTCAAATAGCGAGTGCAGGACTAGCTGCAGGTGTTGGTGGGGCACGGCTAATATACAAGAAATCCACAGATCGATATAGAAAGCCAATAGAAGCTTATAAAGAAGCAAGGATAAAACAAACTGCACAGGACCAAGTTACTACTGGTGGAACACCCCCAAAATGGGGTTGGCGGTGGTTTCTTGGGGGATAAATCTTATTTAATTTGCAATGGGGTTGTCTTCTCAAAGATATAGCCCAAAAGAGCTAACAATATAGCCCATGGTGCAGCATAATAATAAACCTCTATGAGTTCACGTATCGGTCCTGGAATGGATATCCCCTTAATGGTCATTAACTCATTAAGAAGTTCTTGCGATTTCTCCGGAGTAATTAATCGAGAGTTACGGGCACCTTCAGTTACACTTTTAACTTCAGCTAAGTTCCATTTATAAGTATTAAATTTCTCCGCATATTCTTTTGTTTTGAAATAGGATAACATTCCTTTGGCCATTTGACCAATTAAATCTTCTTTATAAAAGACCCCTTCCCGACGTTTTTGTTCAATATCAAAACCTTTCTCTAGGTCTGCAAAAACTGAATCTGCGTAATCTAACCCTTTTTTGAGACCTGGTAAACGAGTAATTGCGGGAGCTTTAAGAAAACCCTCAGGGCCTACAATCTCATTTCTGAGTGCTTCAGCTTTTAATATCCTTTTATTAAGATAGCTACCTGTAAAAGCATCATCACCTCTGATTCTCCATTTAACGCTCCTTGGATTGAATTGGATTAATTCAATTACACCATTAGTACGGATAAAAACCTCTTGTCGACCAAACTCTTCAGAGTCACTTATATAGTAAGTTCCAATCTCGTGTTGCTGATTATCAATAGTTACAGTCACAGTATTTCCCACCTTAAATCCTTCTTTTGTCGGATCTCTAAAATTAAACGCTGTTTGTTTTGAATCCATTATTCTTCCTTTTAGAAAATCAGATAAGAAGTCAATTGAACCATATCCAACATACTTCCTCAGATGAGGATCCCCAACTTTATTCTTTTCTAAGAAATACACGTCATGAACCATCCGTCTGACAGCATAACCACCATCGCCTTCTAAAGAATTACCGAAATCTACTACTTCCTGAATCAGGTCCCAATGATCGGATAATTGATCGAACCGTAAGGACTTTATTAGCTCCATTTCTTCGCTTGTCGGCGGGCGTTTGTCTCCATTTGGTTGTCCATTAAAGAATACTAAACCGTTAAACTTTGCCATTCTTAACCAACCGCGGCTAAAAGCATCAGCAACAAGTACCGTCCACATATACTTTGATGAAACGGAATCATACTTCTTAAGTGCAAGTTTCTCTTCTTCACTTAATGTGCTTTTATCTTTTGCACGAGCAGTCTTTACTACTGAGTATTCAGCATCGGTATACTTCTGCATTGATATGGCAACCTCAGCCGCCATATCTCCTCTAATTTGATTTCGAGTATCGCTATCTCTCGCAAAGGCAATACTTTCTTTTGTCTCTCCTACAAAGCGACCCTCTAATATTTGGTATGCTGCGGAAACTTCTTTGCGAGCAAACATTACAGCGGGAAGATACATTGTCCCCGATCCAGCAGCAACTTTAGAAAAAGCATCCATATCACCTTGAGCAGATCCATAGGCTAAAAACGTATCAAACATAGTTGATCTTCCAGAAAAATAATCTCTTACTTCTGAATACTGAGAACGGCCCACTTGTTCTTGAAGTTCAAATAGTTCTTGGTTTCGCTGAGAATTTAATGATTGATAGGACTCAAATCTTTTCTCTATTTGTGTCATCTTTTGGTTAATATCTTCTATTTCGGCCTCACTGCCTTCTAAACCAGGCTCTTCCTCCTGAGTATCCCTTGTATTGTTAGGGGTTCTTAAGTTTCTTATAAGCTCTTCTTCCCGACGATTATACTCAGTCTGCAAATAATCTAACATTAGATCATTCATATCAGGTCTCAAGCCTTTTAAATGAGCAACACTATCATTAAAGGCCTTCTCATAAAGCCCTATATTTGGATCACTACGTTGAGAAGTTATTTGTGATAAACGAACATCTATTAATTGATGAACGGTGGATAGATATCCCATATTTTCTGCTTCGTTAATCTTTTCTTGTCTTTTAATTAATTGCTCATTTAATCTTTCCTGGGCACTTTCTTTAAGTTCTCCATCGGGAAGACTATTTATTTCTCTAGTAATATTTCTAATTGATGCCAAAATAACAGGGTAATGCGTTGGGTTAGGTCTATGTTCTGGTGGAGTAATTGGTGGAACTTCGCTCATATTAATATTATAGCACTATAGGTAAAGTTTTAATAATTATAAAGAATCAGCCACTCATCTTTTTTTCACATTCCTTGCATATATTACAAGGTCCTACTTTCTTAATTTTATGACGCTCATCCTCATCAGAGCAAGTTATACAAAACCCTTCATGATAAACCCAACCCCCTTCAATATTTCGTATCCCTAAAGCGGTAATAATATATCCTGTTTTATTTAAAATCCCTCCTCCATTACATCCCCCATAAGTAGCCAGTTGAGCAACTAAAACCTGAGCGTTTTCATGATAATAAGTTTCTTTTCGTGTGGGACTAATTATGTCGGTCTTACCTTGAACTTGTTGCATCATTTCTAAAATAGTAATCGCTAGGCGTTTTTCAATTAAATGACTCTTATTCGGATCGTCCAAGGAGTTAAGATTATCCCGAACAAATTGTTCAAAGGATTGAATTAGATTTTCTAATTTAGAATCAATATGCATTAGTTGATCTCGTCGATCTAAATCTCGATAAATTTCTGAAAAATATTTTGATTGAACTCCACCACCATTTTTTATAATCCGAGAAACTTTAGTACCACCAATCTCAGCGCGGGTATGTTCGGCCATGATTGCAATATCTTTAAAATCGAGAGCTGCTTTATCACCTTCTATCAAGGCTACATTTCGAACTAGATCTGAAGCATAATCATAATCTGTCTGGGAGTTTTGTCTCTCATTTAAAGATGTTTGACCGGAAAGATATCGAAGTTTTCCGAGTAAATGCCGATTTTCATTTAAGCTCATCGAGGTAACCATTGTGTATGATTCGAGGCTACCGTCAGCATTTTTGCGAAACATGTAGGTTTGAGAATCTGTGTAGATAATGTCTCGACCGTTACCATCACGTAAACCAGACTTGCCGGGGGCACTAGTCATAATAGCCATAGATTCATTTGGAGCGTCTATTAAAAACTTTTCGATAGTGTCCATGGCGTCTTGAACTGCACCTTGTCGCTCGTCGCGGGTAATCATATCGGGTAGAGGATTATTACTTATGGCACTAACTAATCGCTTTCTATCTTTGGATAAAGCAATTTCAACTGGATTAGGGAGAATGGATTGTTGAGCTAAATATTCAAACTTGAAACCAATTAGATCGCCTCTGGCATCACTAATAGCTTGGTCTAATCGACCCTCTTTTAGACCTCTTGAGAGCATTTGAACTTCTGATTGAACGTTAAAACCCGTTCCGGTTAAGTGATACCAAGGTTGTGATGAAGCTCGATTTTCTAGTTTTAATGACATTTTTTTGCCAATAAAAAACCCCTATCGAAAGGGGTGTGAATCTCCCTGCTCGAAGAACCTGTTTATTTAAGTAGACCCGGCTATTACGGTTGCGGCACAGCTGTGGATATTCACCACATTCCCCTTAAATAGGGTTTTGAATTGTAGACCCAGATTACTAAAAACAATAAATATATTGCAAGTAGGAAAGTAGTCTCAAAGGTTATGGCACGTGGGAGGTGGGAGGTAGAAGGTGGAGGTTTGGTTATTAGTTTATGGCATAATTTGTATCATCCTGATGAATATTAATTCCTTGTCTTGCTTTCTACCACACGCTACCAACTACAACCCATAAGCTAATATTGCATGGATTCCTGCCTGCTCAGGAATGACACTATAAGAGTTGAAGGGAACAACTATTTTCTTTTTTCTACTTTCTATTTTCTCTTCTTTAAATTGACCTATTTTGAGCATCTAGACGTGTAAATTTTCACGGGTTATGTTGGTAGCAAACTGCCATGGAAGAACATCCTGTACCACAAAATGTAACTGCATTCGAATTTCACCTAGTGGGTGATATGACGATCAAACAATTCGGCTATCTCGGTGGTGGAGCAGCTTTAGCTTACGTAACTTATTTATTATTATTTCGTCCATTGCCTTTTTTAGCAGTACCAATGATAGTAGTGTTAGTTTTGAGCGGTGTGGCTTTTGCTTTTTTACCAATTTACGAACGGCCACTAGATCACTGGGTCAAAGCTTATTTCAATGCTATTTTCAGTGCTACTCAAAGGAAATTTAAATCAAAAGTTATAAATACTGGCACAACTGGTTTTGATAATCGCTTGCAGATGTATTTACAGGTAATTGATCCATCTAGCTTGGCAACAACTGCACCAAACTTAGGAGCAATATCACAACTAGCTCCTGCGCCAATGCCAATTGTCGCTGTCCCCGCAGCTATTTCACAGCAACCACAGATAATACCTCCACAACCAAAACCTGCACCACAAATGGTCAAAACACAACCGATAGCTCCTGTGCGCGCGGGGGGCGGGGCGGGGGGGGGGGGGGGCGGGGGGGGG